>CAZEPH010000016.1:0-15958 GCA_964514075.1 uncultured bacterium
ACGATGAGATCGCACCGCGCGGCCGTGCCTTTGGGGTGATCGAAGTCGCTGGCGCGCGGCTTGAACTGCACGCGCGTCCCGGGAGTGATGGTGAGCTGCGCGGTTTCTTGCACGATCACGTCTCCCGTCACGGTCACCGTGCCGGTCCATGTCGTATCGGTGGTGATGCCTCCGTAGCCGATGAACGATCCCGCGGCGGGCGTCGCGCACACGGCCGCGCACACGGTCAGGGCGAGGAGGAGGGCGGCGAGTGCGGCTGAAGGTCGAAGCATCAGGGGCGACATCCTACTCAAGGGGTGAGGGGGCGTCCACGCGAAAGGCCACAACCGGCACTACGCACGCGACGTTCCACGCCGCGAGGAGCGACCGCGCGCGAGCGCCGCTCCGCCCAGTACGAAGCCTGCAGAGATGATCATCGGCACCCACACGGGAGCGATCCAGGGAACAGGGATCAAGAACAGGAGATCGACGGTGCCGAGCGATGCGGGCCATCCGAGGGTGGCGCGTAAGAACACGTAGTAGAAGATGTCCCACAGACCGAAGGCGAAGAGGAACGCGCCGAACCGCCGCACCGCGTGATCCCCCGCGAGAATCGCCACCGTCGCGAGCATCACGATCGTGGCCGCTTCACGCGCAACCTCCACCTGCAGGTGCAACGGGACGAAGGTGCGCAGGAGCCCGGGCGGCTGTCCGCGGTAGAAAAAGAACGAGCCGCCGGCCGCGGAGAGGTCGAATCCGTCCGGATAGTACAACGCGCGCAGATACACGACGACGGCCGCCTCGACGAACGCCATCGCGATCGCAAACACGGCGACTGTGGCGAGCCGGCGGCTGTGGCTCACGAGCTATTTGCGCGACTTGGGGGTCGCCGATGACTTGCTCGACGCCGCGAGGTGATCGCGTGCCGCCGCTGCGTCCGGCGAATCGGGATACGCCTGGACGAGATTGCGCAACGTCTCCGTCGCCGCGCTCTTTTCCTTGAGCACCTCAAGCACCATCGCCGCGCGGTACATCGCGCGCGGAACGCGCAGGCTCGAGCCGTACTGCGTCACGACGCCCCGATACGCCTTGAGCGCGCCCTCGTACGATCGCATCGCCTCGCGGACCTCACCGAGCTGGTACATCGCTTCCGCGGCGAGCGGGCTGTCGCCGAGCGCGTCGATGGATCGCTGGAAGCCGTCGGCGGCCGCAGGCCAGTCGCCACGGGCACGCGCGTGCGACGCCGCGACGAACGCGCGGCTCGCGTCCGAGAGTGAATCGCCGCCGTCCGTCACGCCGCCGAAACGTTCCAGGCGCGCATCGATGGAGGTGAGGCGTTCCTGCAGAAGCGCCACCTGGCGCGTCGCCTCTTCCAGATTCGCCGCGACGGCTTCGTTGCGCGTGAGGAGTTCTTCCATGCGCGAGCCGGTCTCCGCGCGGCTCGTGCGCAGCAGGTCGTCCTGCGCGTCCACGCGGCGCGCGACGCGGCGCAGCACGGAGTCGGAGGCGGATTGCCGCGCCGTGAGCGAGTCCATCTGCACGGCCATCGTGCTCACGGTGCCTGGCATGCGAAAAAGCGACGCGCACCCGGCGAAGGCACCGAGTGCGCACACCGCGCCGCACAGCGCAGCAAGACGACGCGCGTCGATCACTTACCTCGGCGCCCTCATGAACTCCGCACGGCGGTTCTTCGCCCACGCGGACTCATCGTGGCCCATGTCGGTCGGCTTCTCTTCACCGTACGAGATCGTCGTGAGACGATCGGGAGCCACACCGTACGACACGAGGAAGTCGCTCACGGCCTGCGCGCGCTTGTCACCTAAGGCCAGGTTGTATTCGTCCGTGCCGCGCTCGTCGCAGTGTCCTTCGATCTGCACTTGCACGTCGCTGTGGGACAGAAGCCAGGAGCCGTTCGCGGCGAGCGCGGCCTTCGTGTCCTCGCTCAAATCAGCCGAATCGTAGTCGAAGTACACGGTGCGCAACTCGGAAATGCGACGATCGCTGGAAACGGCGCCGGCGTCATCCGGATTCGCGGGCGGCAGCGGTGTGATCTCCGTCGACGAGTTATCGCCGGGAGGCGGTGGCGTCGTCTCCGTTCCCGTGTTGACCTTGGGCTTCTTCGAGCAACCTGCGAGAGCCAGGGCCGCAACGAGCGTCAGGGACAGAGCGATCCAGACGCGACCTTTGACTGCCATAGTCTCCTCCATGTGTGTGCCACTCAGTGCTGCGGCGGAGCGACATCCGGCTCGCGCGGCGACCACGCCGGACTATACTTCTCCCCGCGTCCGCTCGTCACCTGCCGAACCTCCGTTCCGTCGATCAACATCGTGTAGATCTCGCGTTGACCGGATCGCGTCGAACTGAACGCGATGTGCCGGCCGTCGGGTGCGAACGACGGGTCCTCGTCGCTCCCGGGCCCCTTCGATATGACCGTGCTCGATCCGTCCGCGACGCGCAGCACGCAGACGCGAAACACGTTTCCCATACGCGTTGCATACGCCAGATAATTGCCGTCCTGCGACCACGTCGCGGAATCGTTGTAGTCGCCGGTCAACGTGACCCGTCGATCCACTCCGCTGGCGATGGTCCGCAGCCAGACGTGCGGGCGACCGCTCCGGTCCGATGTGTACGCGATCGCCGATCCGTCGGGTGACCACGCGGGTGACGTGTCCACCGAGCGGTTCTTCGTGATGCGCGTGAGTCCGCTCCCATCGACCGCCGCCGTGTACAACTCGGCGTTGCGATCGCGCGTGAGACAGAACGCGACGCGCTGCCCGTCGGGGCTGAACGTCGCGGAGTAGTTCAACCCGCGTTGCGAAGAAAGCAACGATCGCCCGCGCCCGTCAACGGACACGAGGTAGAGATCCGGGTTCCCGCGCGCGTACGACGTGTACGCGAGGCGTCGCGCGTCGGGTGACCAGGCGGGCGCAAGAACGAGCGAACGCTCGCCGGTGATCCGCCGCGCGTTTGCGCCATCGGCATCGATCAAGTACAGGTCCTTCGTCCCGCCGGCGTTGCTCACGAACGCGAGGGCGGTGCCCGCGATGCCGCGCTGACCGGTGAGCAGTTCCACGATGTCGTCGGCGAGACGGTGCATCGCGCGTCGAGCGGCGGCCGGCGGAAACCGGTAGCCCTTCGCGCCGATCGCGTCGCGGCCCGGGTACCCCGCGAGGACCGTGCGGACGTCGAGGCCGTTCGCGTTCGAGCGAATCGTGGACTCGAGGAGCACCTCGGTGGAGTCGTTCACGCTCGTGTCCACGGTGAGCACGCCGGAGAGCCGCAGGTCGTTGAGCAACACCGAGCGCGCGAGATCCGCGGTCGCGCGGTCTGCGGCGGCGACGCCACGCTGATCGGGTGACGGCATCGCGATGTGGATCTTTCGCACGCCGGCCTGTGAAATTTCGAGCCGGACCTCGCGCTGCGCGACTGCCGCAGCGGTGCAGCTCAGCAGCGCGAGCACCGCGCCGGCCGTCGCGATGTCATTCCGCATAGTGGAATCCCAAGTGCACGACGAGGTCGTCATTCCTGTAATCGTGCGGGAGAGGGGCGAACGGTGCGGCGCGACGGACCGCGGTCGCCGCGGCTTGATCGAACGACGACACGCCGGACCGCTCTTCCACGGCGACATCGCGCACCGAGCCGTCGCGCGCGATCGTGAATCGCACGGTGGCGTCGAGCGTGCCGCCGGATGCGGACCCGCGCGGCGGCGACCAGTGACGCTGAATCGCGGCGCGCACTCCATTCAGGTAGTACGTGAATGGAAAATTGCCGGTCACGCCGCCACCGGATCCCACGCGTATTTCGTTCGGTGCGAGAACGGCGGAGTGCGACGGCGCACTCACGGGAGCGGCGATCGCGGCGCGACTGGGAGCGGGGGGCTTGGGCGTCGGACGGTCCTTTGCAACCGGCCGATCCGGCTTCGGGACGATTGCGCCCTTGGCGTCGGGCTTCGAGACCCCGGACGTTGGCGCCGCCGGAATCGCGGCTTTCGGCTCGGGCGTCACGGAGGGCACGGGCGGCGCAGGGGACGCAGGGGACGCGATGCGTCCCTCGAGCGTGATGTGAAAATCCGGGGGGACGACGATCACATCGTCGCTCGATCGCGACAGGAGGGCCGCCACCGCGATCGCTGCTGCCACATGCAGGGCGAACGACCACCACGCACCGCGGCGGTCCGCGAGCGTGGTGCGTCCCCCAATAATGGTCGCACGGCGCTCGCGCGTGTGTGCGGAACGCGAGTGCGGTGTGACGATGTGGAGATCACGCAGGTCGTGGGACGCGTGTGGTGCGTCATCCGGCCGATCCATGGCGTTCCTCTGCGTGAGCAGCGTGCGTCCCCTCCCCGGTTGAACAGACGCGTGATGCCGTCGAGCAACTACGGCACGAGCAGAATCCGATGGCGTGCGGTCCAATCCGAGGCGCGGACACGCAGGTAGTAGATTCCCGCCGCCGCCGGTCGGTTGCTCCGGTCGGTTCCCCCCCAGCGCAGCGTGTGCGTCCCCGCGGGATGCACGGCCGCCTCGATGCGTTGCACGAGTCCTCCGCGCAGATCGAATACCTCCGCGTCGACGCGCGCTTCGCGCGGCAGATCGAGCCGCAACGACACCCCGCGGCCATTCGGTTCCGGCACGACGGGACCGAGGGCGAACGCGCGCGGAATCGCCGCGCTCACCCCGACGACGGTGCCGATCCCGAAGATCGCGTCGCTGTCGTCGGAACCCGTGATGTTGTCCACGTCGTACGCGACGACGCGCACCTTCGCGGAGTCCGTGTTGACGTTCGGCACGATCCACACCAGCGATGTATCGTCCGGTCCCGCCGTCCCGATCACCTCACCGTACGTGAGTCCGCCGTCGAGTGACAGCAGGACCTGGATGTGATCGAGTCCGTTGCCGAGACTCTGCGCGGTCCACCCGACCGTCGTCGAGGAACCCGGAATCAAGCGTGGGCCGCCGCCGTTCGGGTGCACGACGTGCGCGGTCGGCGGTGTCACGATTTGCAGGATATTCGCGACGCTGTCCTTGCCGCCACCTGGGTTTTGTACGCCCACATTGCGCGACCCGACGGACGCACCCGCGAGGTTGAACGTCGCGCGCAGTTGTCCGGCGTTGTCGAAGAGCACGCTCGTCGCGAAGATCGTCGGCTTGCCGCTGCGCCACAACCACGCGCTCGCGCCCGACGCGAAGTTCGCGCCGTTGAGCGTGATCGTCACGGGGGCGCCGGTGGCCACCACCTCCGGCGCGATCGACTGCAGATCCGGCGTCGGGAAGAGTTGGAAGCCGGCCGTGAGGCGTCCGATCTGCGTGTCGAAGTTCTGTTCGACCACGTCGTACAAACCGGTCGGCAGGCCGCTCACGTTGAGCTGGCACGAGATGGAGTCCGGACTCACGGCGACGATCGAGTTCGCGAAGCGCTTCGTCGCACCTTGCTCGATGTACACGCTGGTCGGGATGTTGAAATTGCGTCCCTTGATCCCGAACGCAATCGTTCCGAGACCGGGAGAGGAACTCGGCGGATTGACGGCGATGATCGTCGGGCCGGCCGGGTTGATGTAGAACCCGTTCACCAATCGTCCGGTCTGCCCGTTTGAATTCTGCACGACGAGATCCCACGAGAACAGCTGTGCGCCGACCAGGTTCAGCGTGCCCGTGATGGAGTCCGCGTTCACGAGCGTGACCGCGGTGGCGTTGATCGACGGGTAGCCGTTCTTCTCGAGACGGAAACTCACGCCGGGGAGGAAGTTCTTCCCACCGATGCGCACCACGACCGAACCCGTATCCACACCAGTCGCCGGCGTGATGCGCAACACGCGAATCGGCGAGACGATCATGGCGACCGTGTCGACGCCCGAGTAGCCGCTCCCCGTGATGTTGAGGAGCAGGTTCGCCACGTGTCCCACGGGCGCGTTCGAGGCAATCGAGACGCGGTACGTCGTGAAGCTCGTCGCCGTGATCAGCACGTCGCCGTAGCTCGCGGATCCCGTCACGATGCTGACGTATGGGCTCGCGGACGTCATCGTCGCACTCATCGCGCGCGCCGGCGCGTTGCCGATGTTGCGCAGCGTGACACTGATGTTCACAGATTCGCTCGGCTCCGGGATGCCGTCGTTGTCCGCGGGCGCGGGGTCGGTGACGGTGAACGTGTCGACGACGACGGTCGCAGCGGCGACTTCCCAGCCGATCTGTCCGGGTGTGTACGGGCAGAGGCGGAACGTGTTCGCCTTCATCATGCACGCTTGGGTTTCGGGGTTGCACACTTCGCAGTTCGCGTTGAGCACATTCTTCGTGCACACGTCGCAGCTGCCGCATCCGCCCGCGTACTCGTCGCACGCGCCGAAGATGTGGCCCATCTCGTGCGCGCTCACTTGATCCACCGCCCACCCGTACGAACGGAAGAGCGTTTGCATGTATGGCCCGTTGAGGTACGCCCACGCCGACGTGCCGTTCGTGTACGAGTCCGCGGCGGGCAGCGGGTTGTATCCGCAAAAGACGCAAAACGCCCAGTTGGTGCCGTACGTCGAGATGAGCGAGTTGTTGTAGTTGGTCGCGCGCGTGCGGTCCGATCCGCTGATGTAGCCGAGGTGGCTGAGCACGTCGTTCACCCACAACGACACCTCGCTCGAGGTGTGCAGGATCGGTTCGTACTTGGATTTCGCGACGCTGCCGGACGGGCCGTGAATCACGAGCGTGAAGGTGACCGACTTGCCGTATGTCGGCGCCTTCGACGACCACCACGAAAACGCGGACAGCATGCCGCTCACTTCCGTCGTCGAGTCGGCCGGCGTCCACGTGTACACGTCCGGATCGAGCGTGCCGTTGCTCTCGATCATGAACAGCGCGCACGTCACCGTGCCGGTCATCTGATCGCTCGTCCCATTGAGAACCGGGCGATGTCCGTCGTCGCCGGGTGAGGGGGCGGTGCCGTCGTCGGGGACACGCACGTCGGATCCCGCGTGGGACGGCCACTCCGCGGGAGGGGAGACAGGCACTCGGCCGGTCACGACGCGATGCCAGAACGACAGGCCCGGGTTGCGGCTTGCCTCCGCTGCGGCCGTCTCGATCCACGCGCGCTGCGGCGTGAGCACGGAGCGGATGCCGTGGCGACCGAGCAGCGTCGTTCCCGTTTCCGGCGTGATCCACCCGAGCGACACGGCCTCCCCCGGGTACGTCGACGGAGGGATCGTCACGGCGATGCGTCCCCCCGCACCCTGAATGGCGTCGACCACGGTTGTGATGTCGCTCGGCTGCTCGACCTGTACGCGAACGGCCGTGTAGCCATCACGCCAGTCGTCGTCGGTGACCACCGGCGAGGAGGCGGCGCGCGCGCGCGCACCACTGATCGCGGCGACGAGACACGCAAGTGCGACGAGAACGAAACGGGTGCGGCCAAACCGGCGGATGTCTCCCGGCATCAACTGCATCGCATCCTCCTGAAGGTGTCGCTCATGTGTGCGGGGGAAGGGGGAGACGCACTCAATCGTGGTCGATCTCCTAGTGTACCGTGCGACTGGGGAGAACGCCACACGAAGAAACGGCTGGTACTGGTCTAGTCTCCGCCGTGATCGAGCAGGCAGACGGCGTGGGTACATCCTCCTCATCTGGGTGTCCTCGAGTGCTGCGTTCCGCACCCGAGCATCACGAGTCACTGCACATGCAGTGGACGTTCGGATGTCCACCGTCTCACTCTCCTCTCTTGCGAGACGTTCCTCACCGACGGTATCCTGCCTCTTTGGTTGTTCCGGCGCCGGTTCGCGGCGTGGTCGTTCGAGGAGGAAGCCTGTTCAAATGAAGCCCATTGTGGATCCCGATCTCTGCATCGGCGACGCGATCTGCGCGGAGGTCGCCCCAGAGGTGTTCGAGATGCGCGACGATGGCTTGGCCCACGTCATCAACGAAAGCCCCGAGCCCGAATTACACGAGCGCGTGCGGGAAGCGTGCGCCGCGTGCCCGACCAACGCGATCATCATCGAGTAGCACACACGCTCCCGACCGCACGAGCGCCCCGGCTCTCGCGGTGACGCACGAGCCGGGGCGCTCGTGTGCCCGCCTCATGACCGACATCTTCTCGGACCCCGCGCTCGCGCGTCTGTACGCGTGGGAGAACCACGCCTTCGACGCGGACCTTGCGTTCTACACGCGGTTCCTGGGCCGGGCGCGTGCGCGCGTGCTGGACGTCGGCGCGGGGACGGGCCGGCTGGCGATCGCGCTCGCGCGGCGCGGCCACACGGTGACGGCGCTGGAGTCATCGCGCGTGATGCTCGACATCGCGCGAGAGAACGTCGCGGCGGAACCGGCCGCCGTGCGGCGACGCGTGACGTGCGTGCGCGGCTCGATCCTCACGCTGCGAGAGGCTCGCGCGCACCACGCGGTGGTGTGCGCGTTCAATACGCTGCTGCACATCGTCGTCGCCGGTGACCAACTGCGCGCGCTCCGCGCCATGTGTGCGTCGCTCGCTCCCCGCGGCCGCCTGCTGCTGGACGTGGGGTCGCCCTATGCGGAGATTCTCAATCCGAGTCAGTCTACGCCGCGGCACGTGTACACGATCCCGACCGAAGACGGCGGGCATATCACCCTGTGGGACGTGCGCCGGGCGGATCTTCTCCGACAGCGCACCACGACCGATCTTACGTATGATGTCGTCGACGCGCGCGGCGCGGTGACGCGACTCAGCGGACGGTACGAGCAGCGATGGATCTACCGGACGGAATTGGAACTGATGCTCGAACGCGCGGGCTTCGGCGACATCGCGGTGTATGGCGACCACGCGTGCACGCGCGAGCCAGTCGATCCACTCGATCCCCTGCTGGTGCTCGCCACGCGCGGCCGCTCGCGTATACTGTCGGCGAGCCGTCCGGAATCACGGAGAAGGAGGAGCACGGCGTGACGTTGGACCGATGGATCGAACTGCTGGAGCGCATCGACGCGAAGTTCACCATTTCGGATCGCACGATCGAGGAGTTCGACGATCAACCCGGCGAGGTGGAGACCGTGTACTTCCGCGCGCCCATGGGCGAGATGCGCTTGGAGCGCGAGGTGCGGCCCGTCGTTCTGCAGAAGAAGATGCGCTACTCGAAGCGCACGGGGGCCGCCCCGACGGCGGAATATACGTACTCGGACTCGGAGACGAGCGATCGCGTGCGTCTCTTTCAGCGCGCGGCTTCAGGCGCGTGGGTCGAGGTCGACTTCGCCGCGATGTTCAAGGGGACGACGTAGCGCCCACTCGGGTGCCAGCATCGCGTACACGAGCGAATCGCTCCACGCATCGCGGATACGGTAGTTCTCGCGCAGCCGTCCTTCCAGGGTCATCCCGATCTTCTGCAGCACACGTTCCGATGCGACGTTCTCCGGCACGCACCGCGCTTCGATGCGGTGCAGGGCGAGCGCATCGAAGGCGAAGGCGAGGATCGCCGCGGCGGCTTCCGTCGCATAGCCGCGTCCCCAGCGATCGCGTCGTATCACATACCCCATCGATCCGCTCGCGTGCGCCGGGTCGTCCACGCGCACGGCTACGCCGCCGATGATTTCGTCGGTGGAGACATCCGTGATCGCGCACTCCCAGTGCGTGCGCGGCTCCGCGCGTGCGCGCTGCGCCGCGCGCTGCAAGAACGCTCGCGTCTCCGCGTCGCTGTTCGGCCCCCACAGCATGAAGCGCACGACGACGGGGTCGGCGGCGTAGAGTTGCACCCCACGCAAATCACTCGGGCGGAAGTCGCGAAGAACCAGGCGCGGCGTGACGAGCCGCACGGGCCTCACGGAACGACGACCACCTTGCGCCGGACCGTCTCTGCGCCGACCGTCACCTGCACCGTGTACACGCCAGGGCGCGCGACGTCGTGCGCGGCGTCCGCTCCCGTCCACTTGATGTCCACGTCGCCCGTGCGGGTCGCGTCCTCGAGCGTGCGCACCAGGCGGCCGTGCGTGTCGAACACCTGCGCCAGCACGCGCTGCGGTTCGTCGAGAGCGAAGACAACGTGGAGCGGCACGGTCCGCGGACGGATCACGCTCGACAGGAACTGCACGCCCGCCGGTGTTTCCGCATCCGGGCACCGCACGCCCACCGTATCCGCGCCCGCAACCGTGGTCGTCACGGAGTCGAAGTTCCCGAGCAGATACACCTGCGTCACGGTATATACGTGCGCGCGTCCGTCTTCCGGCTTGGTGTCGGTGAAGTGGAAGCGCGTACCGCGCGTGTAGAGTGAATCGTGCACCGTCTTGACCTGCGTGACGACGCCGCAACGGAGCGACGTGCGGACGACGCGGAAACGGCTCCCGGCCGTGGCGCCGGAGATTTCCCACTCCACGTAGTTCGAGTCGAGACCCGGTGTCACCTCGACGGAGGCGATGGATGGTGGCGGCCGGAAGAGGTACGCGGCGCCGTTGTACACGGCTAGCGGCGAATCCGCGTTTTGGACGACCAGCACGAAGAGGTGGTCTGTCTCGATGGGGCTTCCCAGTTGGGACAGGTCGTCCGACACGGTGAAAGTCGCGCTCAGGCGGTTCACGCTCTCCACGGTCGGCTGCGTGCCGGCAAGGGTGGTTCGGCCATTCTCCAACCGCACCGTCGGCTGCGATCCATTCACGTAGAAATTGTCCCCGTGAATGGTCATGCGGGTGGCCCGCCCGGGAGCGGGACCCGAGAAGAACACACGTGGCGTGAGCGAATCAATGCGCGCCTGCGGCACCTTGATGACGAACGACGGCGTCGTGGGCGCGGTGCGGCCGTCCGGGTTGCGGACGACCAAGACGTAGTTGCCGAACGGCGAGCCCGCGAGATCGAATGTAGCGTGCATCGTGCTCGCGTTGTCGTACGTGAACGCAGTCGGGTGCACGGTCGTCCCCTCGCGTTCCAGCGTGACGGTCGGCGTGGGAAGGAAGTTGAATCCGGAGATGCGCATGGTGACCGTCTCACCGAAGAACGCGGACGGTCTGTCGATTTGATCCACGCGCGGTGGCGGCGGGGGACCGCACGCGCGGATGGGACTCCCGCCTCCGAGAAACGCATCGCTCACGATGGTCAGAGTGTCGACAGCGTTCTGCGAGTCGATCACGTACGCTCGCGCGAGGCAGAACGACGCGGGATCGAGCGCGGTGCACGCGGGAAAGCGGAACGTCACCGCGGCGACGATGCCCTGCGTGGCGAAGCCGACGTCCGTGAACGCGGACGCGAGCAGGATAGAATCGGACGCCACGAGCGGCCCCACCGGAATGAGCGTCCCGCGCGGGATCCACTCGCTGCCCGCCGTCCCGGCTCCCTCTTTGACAGCTGCCACGGAGAAGCAGGCCGGCGTTTGCGTCGAGGACCATCGCACGGAGAACTCGTAGCCTTTGATTTCCTGCACGAGGCCCAGACGCAGGTAGAGCGTCAGCGTATCGCCCGCTGCGGGGATCGCGCGCACGGACGTCGTGTCGAGTTGCCCGACGCCGGGCGGCGCCGGGCGTGACCAGGAGATGTACGCTACGCCGCCGGCGTTGAGCGCGGCGCGCGCCGCGGCCGGCCATCCCGCCGCGAACGCGCACACCGCCCAAAGAAGGAGCAACGGGCGCGTCCTGCGCCCAGAACGGGTCATCGAAGCACGATCACCGAGGTGTGTTGCTCGCTGCGTCCGGCGGACAGGGAGACGGTGTAGAGTCCGGCGGGTGCGTCGTCGCCCGCGGATGTGCGACCATCCCAGCGCCACTGCACGTCACCGGCGGCGGACACGCCGAAACGCTCGGACCGAACCGACCGGCCGGACGCATCGAGAATCCGGATCTCCGCATCGCCCGCGGCGACGCCGCGAGCCGTGAAGCTCGGAGCGGCTCCGGTACGCCGGTCCACGACCGACGGAACGGCGCGGAGCCGTTCGTTCGCCCGTACAACGTCGCTCACGCCCACCGCCGTGCTGGGCGCGTGGATCGCGTAGATGTCATACGACGAACCCGACCTGTAGTCCTGCCACGCGCAGAACAGGCCGCCTTGCCCGTCGGTCGCAGCCGACGGCCCCACCTGTTCGTTCGACTCGACGCTGAGCGCCGCGCCGTTCGCGGTCCACTGCGCCGCGCCGTTCGACACGAGCAACCGTTGCGCGTAGATGTCTGCAGTGAGTTCCGCACGCGTGTCCTGCCACGCGATCACCATGCCCCCTTGCACATCCCGGAAGATCGACGGAAGGAACTGCTGCCCCGGCGCGATGCTCACCGCGACGCCGAGCGTGTCCCAGAGCAACGCGCCCGCGTTCGACACGCGCTGGGCGTAGATGTCGCCGGAGAGTTCGTTCCGCTGGTCGTACCACGCGCACAAGATGCCGCCCGCGCCGTCGGAGATGGTCACGGGGTAGTTCTGCGGACCCAACGAGAGCGCCATGCGCCGCCCGTTGGCCTGCCATTGCCCCAGGCCGAGGGCATTGAGCCTTTGCGTCCACACCTTGTACGTCCCGATTCCCAGGTCCTGCCACGTGACGATCGCGCCGTCCGCACCGTCGCCGCACACCTGCACGGGCGCCTCCGTGCTCGCGATCACGTTGATCGCGACCGGTACGCCGTTGTTCGTCCACAGCTCGCTCCCAGCCGCGCTGATGCGCTGCGCGTAGATGTTCCAATCCGCCGCGATGCCCGAGCGGTTGTCCGTCCACGCTACGACGCAGTCCCCCGTGCCGTCGTCCAGGAGCGCGATGCCCGGCGACGTCTGGTTGTTGATCATGTTGCACACGGGAAGCCCGTTCGCGCCCCAGCGCACCACGCCGGTAGCGCTCACGCGCTGCGCGCCGATGTCGAAGCCCGTGAACTCCGTGCACTTTTGCCACGTCAGGAGCACCCCGCCGGACCCGTCCGTGGTGATCGTGTAGTAGCTCGCGAGGCAGGTGATCGGTGCGGCCATCACGCCATTGACGCGCCAGGTGGGAACGCCCTCCGATGTGACGTGCTGCACGTACAACCCCGCTGCGGGAATGCGCAGGTCTTGCCACGCGATGATGGCCCCGCCAGCGCCGTCGCTGATGACGCGGACGTCGCTCTGCATGTAGTTCACCGTGCAGATGGGAATGCCGTCGGGGCCCCAGAGCGGATTCCCCATCGCATCCATGCGCTGCGCGTAGATGTCGTGCGAAGTCGACGATCGCCCGTCTTCCCACGCGGCGATGAAGCCGCCCGCCCCGTCGCTCACGATGGAGGGAAGCAGTTCGTCGCCGCTGGATGCGTAGACCGTGCTGCCTTGCGACTGCCAGAGATCGGCGGCCGTGGATGGTGCGGCGATGCAAACGAGACTGGATAGGAGGAGAAGGGGGACAGCTCCGCGAAGCCGCGGTGAGCCGAGGTGCATGGATCCTCCGAACCCGGCGGCAGTACATGCCGTCGAGATGCAGTGTGAGGTCGAGGAGCAAGCCGGGAGAGAGTGGCCGATCACGGCCCCGGCGGTTCGGGAAGGCGAACGCGTCTCCGAGCGCGCACGCGGGGGATCTTCTTGTGCCTCCATGCTACAGAGGGTCGATTGACCGGGTCAAGGACGCGGCCGTTGACCGTGCGGTGCGCGGGTCGCTAGCATCACCTGTCCCATCCCCCACGAGATGTCCGAATCCGAGGTTCACGCCGCATGCGAGTTTTCTCGCTCCTCCTCGGGGTCTTCCTCCTCGCCTCCGAAATGCCGTCGCTGGGTGCGCGCGTGTGTACCGCAGACGAGGCCGTACATGACGTACTGATTCGCGTGCGCGCCGCGGATGACGCCGCGGTCCCGCAGCCAAATGCTGGATCGCACGCCGATCGCCTGGCGGCCCTGCGAGCCGCCGCCGCGAGCAGCGAGCGCGGCGTGCTGGACGCGCTCGCCCGCGCCGGCGTGCGCGACGTCACCGCGTTCTGGATCGACCGGCTGATCGCCGCGCGCATTCCCTCCGCCCTGCGTGAGGATCTCCGCGCGCGATCGGACGTGGAGTGGGTACGCGAGAACGCCGTGCTGCGCGGGCTCTCGCACGCGACACGCGAGTCGCGTGCGCCGCACGCCGTGCAAACGCCTCGGTGGTTTCCTCGCGCCGTCGCGGGCGTGGACGCAGTGCGCGACGTGTACGGACTCACTGGCGCCGGCGTGCGCGTGTGCGTGCTCGACACGGGCGTCGACATCACCCATCCCGATCTCGCGGGCCGCATGGTCACGCGCGATCCGCTCGATCCGACGTACCCGGGCGGGTGGGCGACGATCTCCACGAACGGCAGCGTGCTTCCACCAAGCGAGCCCACCGACTCCGAAGGCCACGGCACGCACGTGAGCGGGGTGGTGGTCGCAGGCGACGCGAGCGGGTATGCGATCGGCGTCGCGCCCGGTGCGGGACTCATGCACGCGCTCGTGCTCCCCGGCGGTGAAGGACGCACGGCGCAGGTGATCGGCGGCATGCAGTGGGCGATCGATCCCGACGGCGACCCGCTCACGGACGACGGCGCGCACATCGTCGTGATGTCGCTCGGCGTGAGCGACACCCTGGGGGTGATGATCGCCCCCGTGCAAGCGATGCTGTCGCTCGGGATCCTCCCGGTGGCGGCAATGGGCAACATGCCCGCGGCCCTCGCCGCGCCCGCGAACATCCCCGACGTTCTCGGCGTCGGCGCCACGGACAAGGACGACCTCGTTGCAGCGTTTTCCGCGCGCGGCGTCGTGGAGTGGCGTCACGCGCCGTACGAAGGTTCATTCGCCAAACCGGATCTGGTCGCGCCCGGCGTGGAGATCTACTCCACTGTGCCGTTCGGCGAGTGGGAGTGGTTGCGGTTCGACACGCCGTGGAGCGGAACGTCGGAGGCGGCGCCGTTCGTGGCCGGTGTGGCGGCGTTGCTGCGCGAAGCGAATCCGTCGCTTGCGGCGGACTCGTTGCGTGCTCTGCTGCTGCGCACCGCCCACGACGTGGATGCGCCGGGCGCGGACATCGCATCGGGCGCAGGGCGCGTGGATGCGCTGGCGGCAGCCACCGCCGCATACAGCGGCCGGCCGTACGTGCTCGGCAGCGTGCGCGACGCCGAGACGCTCGCGCCGATCCCGTTCGCCGTTGTCCGCGTGACGGGTGCGATGCACACCGTGGTGTTGCGCAGCGATGCAAGCGGCGCGTTCGTGCTGCGACCGGACACGACGTCGATCACGATCGCGGCGTCCGCGTACGCGCACGATTCCACGAGCGTGGTGGCCGCGAATCTCCCGGTCGACGTGCCCACGCCGCTCGACGTCGTTCTCGCGCCGGTCCCGGCGGTCACGGTCGCGCTGCGCACGCAGGACCGTGCGAGCCGCGCGGCGGTGGCCGCCCGCATCGAGGTGGTGTACGCCGGCGCGACGGTGGCCTCGTTCCTCACGTCGAGCGACGGCGGGCTGATCACCTCGCTCCCCGCCGGCACACACACTCTGCGCGTGGTCGCCGATCCTCCGTACGACACGGTGACGATCGACAACGTGCCGATCGCCCCGTCGCCCGACACGTTGCGTCTCCTCCTGCCACGCGCGGAAGCGCTCGTTGTGAACGCGGACGAGGACGCGGACTACGCGCCGCTGTACCGCTCCGTGCTCACGGACGCGGCGCGCCGCGTGACGTTCGCGGCCGCGCGTCCGGACAGCACGCTGCTCGACGCCTACGGGAAGGTCGTGTGGTTCACCGGCGACGCCACGCTCGACACGTTCACGCCGGCGGATCAGAGCGCGGTGAACGCGTTTCTCGCCCACGGCGGGCGGGCGCTCGTTCTCGGCAAGGGCGTCGGAAAGGAAACCGCGATCCGCTCGTTCCTCGTCGATGCCTTCGGCGTCGCACCGGAGAGTTCGGCTCCCCTTCCCTCCGGAGTCGCAAGCGCACCACTGGATACGATCTTCCCCGGATTCTCCGCAACGATCACGCCTCTCCCAGGCGGACCGGCGGAACGTCCCAGCGCGCTCGGCGCCGCCGCACCGGCCGCGCTCGCGCTCGCGTACACCGGAGGGACGGCGGCCGGACGCGGTGCGGCCGTCGCATGGAGAGACCGATCGCTGGTCGCGGGCTTCGGTT
>CAZEPH010000017.1:0-15421 GCA_964514075.1 uncultured bacterium
GCATCGCGGTCATCGCCGCGACGCTCATCGAACCGCGCGCCAGTTCCTCCGCCACTTCGAGCGGCAGCCCACCGAAAAGTTCCACGCATATCTCAATCGCCCGGATGCGCCTCGCGGTTGGAGCGCAAGTGTCTTTTACGGCGGCGAGAATCGGTTCAACCCCGAGTTGCTCTCACGATGTTCCCCGAATTCGCACCGGTCGCGCTGTGAGCGTGCAGATCGCGCTGTTGCGCGGCATCAACGTGGGCCGCGCGAAGCGCGTCGCGATGGAAGACCTGCGCGCGGTGCTCGAGGGGTTCGGGTATACGGACGTGCGCACGCTGCTCAACAGCGGCAACATCGTCTACGCGAGCGGCGACACGCCGGCGCGGGCGGCCGCGCGCATCGAAGCCGGTGTCGCGGCGCGGACCGGCGTGTCCGCAGCGGTGATCGTTCTCACCGCGAAGGAACTGGGTGCGGCGATCGACGCGAACCCGCTCGGGAAGATGGCGACCGATCCGTCGCGGCTTCTGCTCGGATTTCTCGCGCGTGACGCAGATCGCGCGCGGCTTGCGCCGCTGCTCGAGCAGAAATGGGCGGACGAAGCGATCGCACTCGGCCCGCGCTGCGTGTACCTGTGGTGCCCGCGCGGCACGATCGACGGCGCGCTCAGCGCGGCCGTCAATCGCGCTCTAGGTGACGCCATCACGAGTCGCAACTGGGCGACGGCGACGCGGCTCCGGGCCGCGGCAGACGAAATCGTCTAACGTGCGCCCGCCGCGTTGTGCGCGAGCGTGCCTGGTAGGCAGACACTCGGAGGTTCCTATGTTTCGTCGCCTGTCCGTCGTTCTGCTCCTCGCTCTCGTCGCAGCCGCCGCAGCGCATGCCGCCTCGCCGAGCGATGCTGAACTGACACGCCAACTCGACGCGCTTCTCGCTCCGGTGTGTGCACCGGACAAACCCGGCCTCACGATCCTCGTCGCACGTGACGGCCGGCCGGTCTACCGCCGCGCGTTCGGCCTCGCGAACGTCGAGAAGAAGACGCCGATGCGTCCGGAGAACGCGCTGCGCATCGCGTCGGTCACGAAGCAGTTCACTGCGGCGGTGATCCTGCAGCTTGTGGATCAGAAGAAGATCGCGCTCACCGACGACATCACGAAATACCTGCCGGAGATGCCCCGGCAGCAGACGCCGATCACCATCGAGCATCTCCTCACGCACACGTCGGGGTTGTTCGACTACACATCGTCACCGGAATGGATGCAGCACCTCACGGAGCCGGTCACGCATGCGCAGATCATCGGCTACATGACGAGCAGGCCGCCCGCGTTCGCTCCGGGAGAGAAGTGGGCGTACTGCAACGGCGGTTACTACCTGCTCGGGGTGATCGCGGAGCGCGTCACGCACCGCTCGTACGAGCAGTGCCTGCAGGACGCGATCTTTCGCCCGCTCGGCATGACGCACTCCGGGTATGGAAAGGACGTCCCGTCATTCCCGAACGAGGCGCAGGGCTACACGGCGAACGGCGACAGCGTTCGCCCCGCACTTCGTATCAGCATGACGTCACCGTTCGCGGCGGGCGCGATCGTCTCCACGGTGGACGATCTCCTGCGCTGGGACAACGCGATCAGCGCCGGTCGGGTGATGAGCGACACGTTGCGGACGCGCGCGTTCACCTCGTACACGCTGAGCGACGGCACGAAGTGCGGCTACGGGTACGGCTGGCTGATCGGCGAGCTGCTCGGCCACCGTGTCGAGCAGCACAACGGCGGCATCAACGGGTTCGGATCGCAGGTGATGCGTCTTCCCGACGATCACGCATACATCGCGATGCTCGCGAACACCGACAACCTCCCCGCGAACGGGGACATCCTCGCGCAGAAGATCGGCGCGGTGGTACTCGGACAACCGCTCCCCGAGAAGGGCCGCTTCACGATGACGCACGACCAGCTCGATCGCTTCATCGGCGTGTATATGTACGACTCCACCACCACGCGCACGATCACCCGCGAAGGCGACACGATGTACTCCCAGCGCAGCGGCGGCAGCAAGCTGGAGATCTTCCCGACGTCCGATTCCACTTTCGCGTTCGAGGGTCGACTCGCCACGCTGACGTTCGCCTTCGACGCACGCGGTGCGGCGAGCCTCTGCACGATCCGCCAGTCGGGCATCACGCAGACGTTTCGGAAGACCGCCGCGCCGCTGCCCGCCGCGCGTGCCGTCGTCCCGCTCACGGACGAGCAGCTCGACGCGTGCGTCGGCGAGTACGAACTCGCGCCCACGTTCCACATCACGATCACGCGCTCCGGCACGCAGCTGAACGCGCAAGCGACGGGTCAGCCGGCATTCGAGATCTTCCCCGAGTCGCCGACGAAGTTCTTCCTCACCGTCGTCGACGCGCAGATGGAGTTCACGCCGGGAGCGGACGGCCGGATGGCGTCCCTGACGCTGCATCAAGGCGGGCAGCACATCCCCGGACGGCGCGTGCGCTAACGGCGTGCGGTCGCACGCGCGAACGTGCTGCGCGCGAACACCGTGACGATCGACAGCGCGATCAGCGCGAGGCACGAGGAAAGAACGAATGCGGCGCCGGGGAACCGGATCGGCGCACCGTCGCGCGTGAAATGAGATAACGCGCCCGTGAGCATCGGCGGGCCGATGATCGAGCTCACGCTCGTCAAACAGGCGACGCCGCCCTGCAACTCGCCCTGCTCGTTCGCGGCGACGATGCGGGAGAGCGTAGCGTTCATGCTCGGGAACACCATGCCTTGCAACGCGCCGAACGTGAACACGGCGTACGGCATCCATCCGCGCGTGGCGAGCGCGTTCGCGAGGAATCCCGCCGCGCCCAGCGACAAGCCGATCACGATCGCCCGGCGCTCGCCGATCGCCGGGATGATGCGTCGCATGAGAAACGCTTGCGCCACGGCCATCGTGAACCCGGCGTACGCGAGGGACGCACCGATCGCCCCGTCGCTCCAGTTGTATTTCAGCTTGGCGAAGAACGCCCACGTCGACGGATACACTTGGTGTGCGAGCATCCACGGAAACCACGCGACGAGCACCACAAGCACGCCCGGCGTGCGCGCGAGAGACAACAACGTGCCGAGCGGATTCGCCCGCCGTACGTCGTATGCCCGTCGCCGGTCGCGCGGCAACGACTCAGGGAGAAGGAAGAACCCGAACCCCGCGTTGAGCAACGCCAGCGCCGACGCCGCGAGGAACGGCGCACGCGGTCCGAACCCGCCCAGCAGACCGCCGATGGCGGGTCCGATGATGAAACCGGTGCCGAACGCCGCGCCGATCAAGCTGAAATTCTGCGCCCGGCGCTCCGGCGGCGTGACGTCCGCGATGTACGCGCTCGCGGGCACGAACATCGCGCCTGCCACGCCCGCGACCGCGCGGCTCACGAACAGCCAGCGCAACGTCGGGGACACCGCCATCACGAGGTAGTCGAGGCCGAACGCGAGCATGCAGAAGAGAATGACGGGACGCCGTCCAAAGCGGTCGCTCAGCCCGCCCATCACGGGACCGAAGAGAAACTGCGCCGTCGCGAACACGAACAGGAGCCACCCGCCGGTGCGTGCGGCCGCGGACAGCGGCAACCCCGTGAGGTGTGTGATGAGATCGGGCATCACGGGCGCGATGATCCCGAAGCCGATCGTGTCCACGAGCAACGCGGCGAGAACGACCGCGAGAGCGCGGCGATCGGCGGTCTGGGACATAGGCGATGGATGCTACTCGACGCATCCGGGAGCGTCTATGCTTCGCGACCGGAAAGGAGACGTCCTCACATGTCATCGAGCATCGTCAACGTCCGAGAGACCGAGCACACGCCGTCTGCGCAGTCGGAGTGCAGCATCGGGCTGGCCGAGAAGACCGGCACGCGCAGCCCGGGCGACGCCGGCGGCGACCGCACGGCGCCCGATGGAGTGTGGACATGACGCGCGGGCCGGGACTCGTCGTGCTGTATCGCTGGCGCCTGCATGCGCGGAAGGAAAAGCAATTCGTGGAGGCGTGGTCCCGCATCACGGAATTGCTGCGGGAGACACGCGGCTCGTTCGGGTCGCGGTTGCATCGCGGCGCCGACGGACTGTGGTACGGCTATGCACAGTGGCCGAGCGAAGACGTGCGTCAGCGCGCCTGTGCATCGTCCGTCGATGCGGCGGCCGGTGCGCGCATGCGCGAGGCGATCGCGGAGTCGTTTCCGGAAGTCCTCCTTGAGTCCGTGGCCGATTACCTCGTGCTGCCGGGTGCGGAGCAGGCGTCGCAGCAGCGTGTGCACGTTCTCGAACGCGTCACGGAACTGTGCCTCGCGTTCCCCGAGGCGGAACGCGAATTGACGGGCGATCACGCGACCTTTCGCGTGCGCGGCAAGGTCTTCGCGTACTTCCTGAGCAATCATCACGGCGACGGCATCGTGTCGCTCTGCTGCAAGGTTGGACACCGCGACAACGAGGACATGGCGCGCATCGATCCGCAGCGGTTCTCTTTACCGGCGTACATCGCGCACCATGGGTACGTCGGCATTCGTCTCGATCGCGGCGAACCGGAGTGGGAGGGGATCGCGGCGTTCGCGCGCGAGAGCTACTGCCGCACGGCGCCGAAGACGCTCGTGGCGCAGGTGACTGCGCCGAAAGCCGCACCGCGCCGCACGCGAAAGTCGACGTGAGACACGGGCGCTCGCCCGGCTACACTGTGTGAGGATGAGACACCGAACCGCCATCCGCGCCGTGCGATTGGTCGCGCGTCTCTGGAGCCTCGCGAGCATGGTCACGCTCACGCTGTTCTTCGTCGGCGAGGGCGTCCATGCGTCGCAGGTCGCCGCGCGCGAGTGGTTCGCGCTCGCTCTCTTTCCGACGGGCGTCGCCGTCGGGTTGATCGTCGCGTGGCGGCGTGAAGGACTGGGCGGCATCGTGACGGTGGCGAGCCTCCTCGGATTCTACGCGTTGTACATCCTCACCGACGGCGCACCGCCGTCGGGGTGGGCGTGGTGGATGTTCGCCGCACCGGGCGTGCTCTTCCTCCTGTGCTGGGCGGCGTCCCTTTCGTCCCGAGCGCATCCGCACCCGTCCGCGTAGCTGACGCGCCCGCGCCCACCGCGTAGTATGGCGCGCATGATCGCAGTGGATGTTCCCGGGCACGGGCCCGTTCGCATCGCGCGCGTTGTGAGTGACTACACCGGAACGCTCGCCTGCGGCGGCGTTCTCGCTCCCAGCGTGCGCGAGCGGCTCGTGCGGCTCGCGAGCGCCGTGGAGATCATCGTGATGACCTCGGATACCTTCGGCACGGCGCAACGCGAACTCGCCGGATTGCCGGTCAGCGTGCATCTGCTCACGGGCGCGGGGCACGACGAGCAAAAGGCCGCGTTCGCGCGCGCGCACGAACCGGCGGAGATCGCCGCGTTCGGCAACGGCGCGAACGACCGCCTGCTCCTGCGCACCGTACACACCGCGGGCGGGGTGGCCGTGGCCGTCGACAACGGCGAGGGCTGTGCGCAGAGCACCATCCAGAACGCACAGATCGTCGTGCACGGCGCGGACGCGGCACTGGATCTCCTGCTCGACACGCGACGGCTCGTTGCGACCCTCCGCGTCTAGCACCTCATCCTGCCGGTCCATTGCGCGCGCGCACACCGCTTCCTACGCTCCCTGCGAGGAGGAAGGAGGATGCGCTCATGAGGACAGCGCTCTCACTCGAGGACCTGTGGGAGTCTCCCGCCGCCGCTCCGCCGCTTCGCACGGCCGCCGATGACCGCGTGCTTCCGCCTGCTGCGCGCCGGTACGTGCAGCATGCGATCGATCCCGCCGCGCCCGCCGCGCTCGCGGCGCGCGTGCGCATGCACGGTCAGCTCAAGCTGCGGCATTGGTTTCCGTTCGAAGCGCAGGAGGTCATTCACCGCGAGCGCGGGATGATCTGGAGCGCGACGGTGCACGTGAACGGCGTCGGCGTGCGCGGATCGGATCGCATCGTCGACGGCGAGGGCGCGATGAAGTGGAAGGCGCTCGGCATCGTGCCGGTGATGAACGCCGACGGCCGGAACATCGCCTGGAGTGCGATCGGACGCCTCGTCGCGGAACTGGTGTGGGTGCCGTCGGAACTGGCCGGTCGTCACGTGACGTGGACGTCCTCCAGCCCGACGCAGGCGAGTGCGACGCTCACGCTGTTCGGCGTGACATCCACGTTGCACTTGACACTGCGCGACGATGGAGGCGTGAGGAGCTTCGTGCTCGATCGGTGGGGAAATCCGACGAATACGACATTTCGCTGGATTCCCTTCGGCGGAATCGTCGAAGAGGAGCGCACGTGCGGGCCGTACACGATTCCGTCGCAGGTGCGCGTCGGGTGGTACTTCGGCACGGAACGCTTCGAACCGGACGGGGAGTACTGCCGCGTCGCGCTCGACAGCGTCATGTATCGCGTCGACCCGTCGCGCGTCCCGTGCGTGCCGCGTGACACGGCGGACGAGAACGCTCTCGTTCCCTAGTCGGATCGCGCGCGCACGATCAGTGCGAGCGGAACCGCGCGCCACCCGCGCCATCGATGCGTGCGTCGTGCCGCTGCGTCGCGCAGGAGCATCTGCGCGGAGATGCCGCCGTCGAGCATCATCGCGTCGCGCGCGCCGAGTGCGCCCATGATCGCCGCCATCTCCGGCGTCGTCGGGCCGATCGGCACCCCGCCGGCGGTTTCGCCGAGCGCATCGAAGCGCGTCATCACCACGAGCAGGCGGCCGTCGCGTGTTTCCCCGATCGCGAGCCGCGCGTCGCGATGTGCGAGGTCGACGCCACGTCCGCGTTCACGCAGCGCGAGCGGCACTGCGCCGTCGTCCGCCAGCAAGGTGGGATACGACTGAAACGCGATGCGCGCACGCGGACGCCGTCCAGCCACGAGGGAGTCGCCGGGGATCCACCGCGTCACGCCGTCATCGTCGATCGCGAGTGCGGTGGACAGTGGTCCGGCGCCGGGGCTCAAACGTTCGCGGCCGTCGATGACGACCCATCCCCACGGCATCGTCTGCACGAACTGACCCGCGTTGAGCGCGAGGAGTGCGTCCTCCGGCGCGCGATCGATCGTCCACGCGGGACGGCCGGTGTCGCGTGCCATGGCCATCGTGAGCGAGACGCGGACATCGCGCGGTGCGAAGCGCACGACGATCACCTGCATGCGCCGGAGCGGAGCAGCGCACGTGAGTCGCACCGTTGCCCACTCGACGCCGCGTGCGACGCGTGTCCATCGCAGCGCGCGTACGAGAGTCGAGTCTGCGCGTGTCCACTGCACCGGCGCGGCCTCGCTCGTCCACCACTCCCGCCACGCGCCGCGGCTCCACACCGACAGCGACGCGCCGCACGCCGCCGTCGCCGTGAGCGCGAGCGAGACGAGCGCCGCCGCAATCGTTCCGCGCACGCGCGGCTAGAACGCGGCCGAGAGCGCCTCGCGGTGCGAGGAGAGCGAGGACAATTCGTTCGAGGTGAATCCCGTCGGCGTCTCCTGATTGCGAATGCTCGCGAGGTACATCTCGATGCGCTCGCGCGCCATGCCGAATTGCTCCTGCGTGAGGCCGCTTCCGCCCGACATGAGCTTGTTGCCTTGGTCCTCGTTCTCGCGCAGGCTGGCATCGATCGAACCCGACTCCTCACGCACCCCACCGAGGCGCGCGGCTTGCGGGTGCAACGGCGGAACGGGGCCGCACTTCTTGGACGCGGCCAGCGAGTCTTCGCGCGTCGGTGCGAGGAGCGACAGCATCTCCGCTTGGACCTTGCTGAGCGCGACGCTGTCGCCCGTCGCGTGGGCCATTCCCATGCGCTGCCCCATTTCGATGTACTTTTGCCGCAGCGCCGGGTCGCTCATCGCACGCTTTCCGATTTCGTCGGATCGCTTGTTCGCGCGCTCGTGCAGTTCCTCCTCGAAGCAGGTCTCCGCGGCGTCGTGTTTCAGTTGCGCCGCATTGATCGCCTCGCCGTACTTGTCGAGGAGGTCGGCCTCTTCCTGAAGAAGCCGCTGCTTGCGTGCGACCAGCACCGCATGCTCCTTGTTCGTCGCTTCCGCTGCGTGCACGCCCGCCAGAATCTTGTCGAGACGCTCGTCCGTCAGTTCCAAGAGAACATCCGTGAACTCCACGTTCTGTCCGGCGGCGTGGTCCGTCACACCGGCCTTCTGTCCCACGGCTTTCGCGGCCTTGTCCTTGATCGACTTCGGCACGCCGATGGCGTGGCTGCTCTCCGGCAGTGCGCATCCCACGCACATCACCACCGCCCAAAGCGTGACAGCCGAGTGTGCACGAGGCATGATCGTCCCCCCGAGTCGTGATGCGATGACGAATCCGCGCCAAGCCTACTACAGCTCGGCCGGAAGCGTCGCGCGCTCTGTAGGAGTCCTGCATGGCCGAACTCAAAACGAAGAAGCAGGTCGCAAGCGTCGAGGCGTTCCTCGCACGCATCGAGGATCCACGCATGCGCGACGACTGCCGCGCCGTCGCCGCGATGATGCAGAAGGCGACCGGGAAGAGGCCGGCGATGTGGGGCACGAGCATCGTCGGCTTCGGCGACTACCACTACGTGTATGCCACCGGGCGCGAAGGCGATTGGTTCGAGTTGGGCTTCTCGCCGCGCAAGGCCAACCTCACGCTGTACTTGATGTCTGGCGTGGAGCGATACGCGACACAGTTGAAGACCCTCGGAAAGCACAAGACCGGGAAGGGCTGCCTGTACCTCACGTCGCTGGCGAGCATCGACAGCCGGGTTCTCGCGACGCTGCTTGCGCGGTCGGTGAAGGACCTGCGCGCCGGAAAGGTGTAGCCCCATCGCACTCGAGATGCGCACTGCCTGCGAGCGGTGCGCCGCGCCGCTCCGCGCGGACGGCGTCGCGTACGTGTGTACGTACGAGTGCACGTTCTGCGCCTCGTGCGCCGCCGCAATGAACGCCGTGTGCCCGAACTGCCACGGAGAGTTAGTGCGCCGTCCGCGGCACGGCGATGTACGCACCGCCGCGCGCACACTCGCCCCACCCGATGCGATGGTGGCTGACGGCGTCGGCGTCATCCCGCGCGACCTCGCCGAGCGCGTCCAGCGCTACGCGGACATTCGCAGCGTCGCGTTCGTTGCGTGGCATCCCACGCGACGCGAGATGTTCGCGCACGCGCGCACCGGGCGCACCGCGCAGATCCACCGCGTCGCCGCACCACATGGAGCTCTCGCGCAACTCACCTTCGCGGACGAACCTGTCACCATCGCCGCCGCCCCGCGCGCGCTCGCCGACCGCGCGATCCTCTTTCAGCGCGACCGCGCAGGCGATGAGTTCTTCCACATCTTCTCCCTCGACCTCGCCACAGGCGCGGTGACGCAGCTCACGAACGGGGAGCGCACGCAGAACGAGATCGGCCCATGCGCGCACCGCGCGCCGTGGTTCGCGTACTCCAGCACCTCGCGCACGGGTGTAGATCGCGACGTGTGGATCATGGACCCGCGTGACCCATCCGGCGCGCGGTGCGTAATGCAGGGCGACGGCGGCGGATGGTTCGTTCTCGACGTGTCGCACGACGACGCGCGCCTGCTCGTGCGCGAGTACGTGTCGGTGAGCGAGAGCTGGCTGTGGCTCGTGGACATCGCAAGCGGCGAACGGCGTTGCGTGACCGCGCGCGGCGGCGCGCGCGACGCGTACGGTGACGCACGCTGTCTGCCGGATGGTTCACGGCTTCTCGCGACGACGACTGCCGGGAGCGAATTCCAACGCCTCGCCCTCCTGGATGCGGCGAGCGGTGCGATGACGCCGCTCAGCGCACACGTCGCCGCGGATGTGGACGCATTCGCCGTCTCGCACGACAGCGCGCGCGTGGCGTACGCCACGAACGAAGCCGGCGTGTCCGTGCTGCGCGTGCGCGACCTCGCGAGCGGCGACGAGCACGTCGTCTCGGATCTCCCGCAGGGTGTGATCACCACGCTCGCGTGGCGCGCCCACTCAAGCGAGTGTGCGTTCACGCTCTCGCATGCCGAGGAACCGCCCGACGCCTACTCGTACGACGCCGGCGCGCGCACCGTCACGCGGTGGACGCACAGCGACATCGGCGGGCATCCGCGCCCGACGTTCGCGCGTGCAGAGCTCATTCGCTGGCGCAGCTTCGACGATCGCGAGATCACCGGCTTCCTGTATCGGCCGCCCGGCGCATCCGCCGCACCCGCCGCACGCCTTCCCGTGCTGATTTGGATTCACGGCGGCCCCGAATCGCAAATGCGTCCCGAGTTCCGCGGCGCCGCTAACGCGTACACGAACGAACTCGGCGTGGTGACGATCTACCCCAACGTGCGCGGATCGACCGGCTTCGGTCGCACGTTCGTCACGCTGGACGACGGCGTGCGCCGCGAGGACTCCGTGCGCGACATCGGCGCGCTGCTCGACTGGATCGCCGCGCAGGACGACCTCGACGCCGAGCGCGTGATGATCGCCGGCCGCAGCTACGGCGGCTACATGGTGCTTGCGTGCGCGGTGCACTACGGCGCGCGCGTGCGGTGCTTCGCGGAAGCGGTCGGCATTTCCAACTTCGTCACGTTTCTCGAGAACACGGAGGCGTACCGCCGTGACCTGCGCCGCGT
Source organism: uncultured bacterium (assembly GCA_964514075.1). GTDB lineage: Bacteria > Eisenbacteria > RBG-16-71-46 > CAZEPH01 > CAZEPH01 > CAZEPH01. The sequence continues at coordinate 10,566 of CAZEPH010000017.1, forward strand.
GGAGTACGGGGACGAGCGCGATCCCCAGATGCGGGCGTTTCTGCAGGAGATGTCGCCGCTCACGCACGTGGATCGCATGACGCGCCCCTTGCTCATCGCGCAGGGGCGCAACGATCCACGGGTGCCCGTCACGGAGTCGGAGCAGATGGTGCGCGCGCTGCGCGCGCGCGGCGTGCCGGTGTGGTATCTGCTGGCCGCCGACGAGGGCCACGTCTTCCAGAAAAAACCGAACGAGGAGTATTTCGCGTGCGCGCTGGTGGCGTTTGCGCGCGAGTACTTGCTCGGCGGGTCAGGGCGTTAGGACGAATCGCATGCTGCCGCGCGCGTCACCGCTTTCGACACTGCACACGTAGACCCCCGACGCAACCGCGCGGCCGCGCGCGTCGCGACCGTCCCACCGAAACGTACCGCGCGCGTCGTCACGCGCCGCTCGAATCAACGCGCCGTCGATCGAGTAGATGCGGATGCTCGCCGGTCCGCGCGCCGCACCCCAGACGAAGGTGGCGCCTGATCGCGCCGGCTGCGGCGTGCAGCGTAGCGCGAGCACCGAACGCGCGGACATGGACACGCGGGTCGTCCCGAGCTCGGCGCGCTCCGCGTAATAGGCGCGCCCCGCGGCGAACGTGTCGAACACGCGCATCGAGTCGGCGGGCGACTCCCACGCGCCGTGCGCCAGCGTCAACGCGACCAAGCTGTCGATCCACGCGACCATCGCGCCCGCGTCGTCCGGGTGCACGGCGCGCCTCCCGTTCACGCGCACGTACACGGGGCTCGTGTGCGCGAACAGGCTGTCGCCCGGAACGTACATGCCGGGCGATGCGCCCCACACACGCGCCGCGATCCACGACCCGTCGGGCACGCTCAGCGCCACCGTCGTGTCGAGTGCACTCACCCCGCCCGGCAGCGCAAGGGAGGCCTCCACGTTCGCGTTGCGCACGATCTCCACGCGATGCACGGGGAAGTGCGAGCGCACACTCAGCGCAACAGACACCGCGAACGGTCCCGGACCGGTGAACGACAACGAGTCACCGGCCGCGTGCCCGTCCACGTCGAAGTGCGTGATCATCGGTCCGTTCGTGACGAACGTGCGCTGCGCCTTGAGCGCGGCGCACCACGCCGCGTAGGCCAGCGACTCGCTGTGCGCGAACACCTGATAGCCGCCCATCGGCGGATCCCAAATCCGGTTCATCGCGGCGTCCGTGCCCGCGCTCGCGCCGATCGCGAGCTCGCAGTTGAGCAACTGATACCAGAGCGCCGTCTCGACGAAGCGATGCAGCCCGTTGCTGTACGACGCCACGTCGAATGCATCGATGTGCCCGAGCGCCGCATCCACCGGCAACTCGCGCGCGAGTCCCGTGCCCGGCCACACGCCGAGCAACGAGAAGCGATCCGTTGTCACGGGATGCGCGGCCACCACCACGCCGTTCGGTTGCGCGTGCACCGACTCGGCGAGGTCCGCGATCATCGGCCATCCCAGCTCGCCGAAGTACGGCGAAACGAGCTGCGTGATCCCGAGGAAGTCCGTGTGCCCGAACACCGACGCACGATTCTCCTCGGCCATGTACACGATGCACGACGCATCGCTCACAGGATCGGGTGCGCCCGTGAAGTAATAGTCGTTGTCGAGACAGTTCGCGACGTTCACGCCTTCGGCGTCCGCCATCCACTTCGCGTCGGTGGGCGTGAGCGTGTAGTAGGTCTCGGCGTGATCAATGTGCGTGTGTGCGTCACCGCTGAACCAGCCGCTATCCGCGAGTGCGATCCACTGGCCTATGCGCACGGTCACCGTGGACTCGCGGTCCGCCCGCACGACGACGACGCCCGGTCGGTACTGCGGCCCGCGCGTGACGACGACCGCCGTCGGACCCTGCGGCGCCTCCACGTGCGAGACGCCCTGCGTGTAGAAGTAGCCGCCGTTCGCCAAGTGGAAGAGGCTGTTCTGCGGGACATCGTTCGGAAAGCGCGAGCCGCCGAGGGAGTCCCACACGCTCACGCGCGCGGCGCACGGCGCGTCGGTGACGCTGTCGCGCACGGTGATCGTGAGTGGATACAGCGTGACCGCGCCGGCGGCAGGCGTCAGGACGCATGCGAGAAGCCCGGCGGCGAGGGGGATCGCGCGCATCTACCGCATCCACACGATGCGCGCCGCCCGGTCGGGCGTCCGGAGAAAGTACACGCCATGGGTCACGCGCAGGCCGTTCGCATCGCGGCCGTCCCACGAGACGTGCGTGTCGTCCTCGCGGCGCATCTCCGCAACGACGCGGCCGCGAATGTCGTACACGAGCGCACGGCCAGTGGCGGCGCCCGCAGCAAACAGGACGCGGCCGTCCTGGCGGGTGACGTACGCGTCGGCCGGTGGAGGAGCATCGTCGCCCACGTCCGTCACGCCTTCCGGATGCGCGAGCGAATCGTACACCGCGCGCGCCGCGGCGAACTCCGCATACACGCGGAGTGAGTCGTCACCCGTGACCCAGTCCGGATGTGACGCGAGCATCGCCGTGGTGCGATCAATCCAGTCCACAAAGTACGCCGCGGCTCCCGCGCTCGTCGCGCGCGTGCCGTTCACGAGTACGTACACGGGACCCGTGTGCACGTACAAGCTGTCGCCCACGGTGGAAGCCGCAGCGCGTGGGCCCGAGGCCCGCGCGCACACCCACGCACCGGACTGCAGCGGTACGGAGAACGTCGTGTCGAGAACCGTGCGCGGCACCACGAACGCCATCGAGCGAACGACCGCGCTGTTCGCCACGATCTGCAGCGACGTGAACGGCGTCGCCGATCGCACCGTGACGGAGACCGGCACGGACCCCGGCGCCGTGAGCTGCAGCGTATCGCCGGCGAGCTTTGCGCCCACGGTGAAGCGCGTGATCATCGGCCCGTTTGTGACGAACGAACGCCCGCGCTTGAGCCGCGCGCACCAGTTCGCGTATGTGAACGACGACCCGCCCATGTCGACGAACACCTGGTAGCCGCCGAGCGGCGCATCCAGATTGCGGTTCATCGATGCATCCGTACCGGCGGAGGGCGAGATGCGCGCGCCGCAATCCAGCAGGCGATACCACGGATCGACGCCGAAGCGCAGGAAGTCCGCGCTGCTGTACGCCGCGATGTCGTAGCAATCCACGAGACCGCGCAACGCGTCGAGCGGAAGCTCGCGATTGAGTCCGCTCCCGGGCCACACGTCCGTTTGAAAGAAGTCGCCCGTCGTGTATGGATGCGTGGCGACGATCACCGCGCCCGGCTGCGTGCGCACGGAGTCGAGGAGGTCCATCGCCAGAGGCCAACCTGGCTCGCCGAACAGCGGTTCCACGAGTCGCGTGATGTTCAAGTACCCGTGATGCCCGTATCCGCCCGTGCGATTCTCTTCGCTGAAGTACACGAGGCAGTCGCTCGTGCTCACCGGGTCGATGGCGCCCGTGAAGTAGTAGTCGTTGTCCAGAAAGTTCGCGACGTTCAGCCCTTCCGCTTGCGCCATCCAGACAGCGTCGTTCGGCGTGAGCGTGTACACGCCGCCGCTGTGGTTGATGTGCGCGTGCGTGTCACCGCCGTAGAACCCACGGCCGCCCATGTCGATCCACTTGTACATCGCATACGTGACGCCGCTCGCGCTGTCCGCGTAGACCGTGTCGGTCACGGCGCGGTACTGCAGTCCGCGGCTCACCGTCACGACGAGCGGGCCGCCCGGGACGGAGAGATCGCTGGTGCCGTGCGTGTAGAAGTATCCGCCGTTGCCGAAGTGAAAGAGACACCCTGCGGAATCCGCGGGCAGGTAGTTGGAGCCGCTCATATCGCGCACGCTGATGCGCGCACCGATCGGTGCGCCCGTCCCGCCGTCGACGACACCGATCGTCAACGGGAACAGCGAGTCGGTCGGTGCGAGGGATGCACGAGGTACGTCGATCACCGGGGTGAAGCACTCGCGTCCGGCGTGCGCGTGCGCGCTCGTCGACAGCACGAGTCCGAAAATCGCGATCCACCGAGGCACGCGAGAGACTCCTTCTGTGCGGACAGGATGTTGGATGTGTCGTTCAGGATGTGGAGCACAGGAGAGGGGATCGGCGGGTCGCGGTGCCCGCTCGGAAGCACCGAGAATCCTACGCGAGGATCGCGCCGCGCGGAAGCCCCGAATCACCGCACCTTGCACAGTGGTGGGCGCTCGGGGAGAATGCCCGAATGAGCCCACCGCACCGCATCACCGTGGCGCACGGCGACGGCATCGGTCCCGAGATCATGCGCGCGACTCTCGATGTGCTGCGCGCGGCCCGCGTCCCGCTCGAGTTCGACGCAATCGAGGTGGGGGAGGCCGTGTACCGCGCGGGCGTGACCTCCGGCATTCCGCCGGACGCATGGGACGTGATCCGCCGCAATGGCACGCTGCTCAAGGCGCCGATCACCACGCCGCAAGGCGGCGGGTACAAGAGCCTCAACGTCACGATCCGCAAAACGCTCAACCTGTTTGCCAACGTGCGGCCGTGCAAAGCGTACACGCCGTTCGTCGCTTCGCCGCACCCCGGCATGAACGTCGTGATCGTGCGCGAGAACGAAGAGGATTTGTACGCGGGCATCGAGTACCGGCACACGCAGGACAGCGTGCAGGCGCTCAAGATCGTGTCACGCACGGGGTGCGAGCGCATCACACGGTACGCGTTCGAGTACGCGCGCGCGTACGGCCGTCGCAAGGTCACCTGCATGACGAAGGACAACATCCTGAAGATGACCGATGGCCTCCTTCACGCAGTGTTCGACGACGTGGCACGCGAGTACCCGGACATCAAGGCGGATCACCAGATCATCGACATCGGCGCGGCGAACGTCGCGGCGCGGCCGGAAATGCTGGATGTGATCGTCACGCTGAA
>CAZEPH010000018.1:0-15393 GCA_964514075.1 uncultured bacterium
GGAACGCCGGGAATTCTTGCGCGCGCTCGGCAACTTCGGCGACGACCGCGTGGTGAACGAGGCGCTCCGCTACGCTCTGGCCGGCCCGCTCCGAGCGAACGAGGTCGTCGCGATCCCGTTCGGCGTGCAGTCGTATCCCGAGCACGGGGATCGTGTCCTGCGCTGGGCGCTGGACAACGAACCGCGCTTGCGCGAGCGGGTGCCGGAGGAGGCGCTCGCCTTCCTGCCCTGGTTCGCGGCCGGGTGTTCGGCCGAACGCTTGGCGCGTGCGCAGGCGTACTTCACGCAGAAGACGAACGCGGCGCCGGGCACGAGCGTGGAGCTCGGGAAGGTGGCTGCGCGCGTGGCGGACTGTCTCCGCCTCCGCGAGCGGGAAGCGCGCCGCGTGCTGGAGGCAATCGCGTCCCCCGCGACAAGCCCGTAGAGCGCGTGCGCCTCGACGCGGTCATCTTCGACATGGACGGCGTGCTGCTCGAGAGCGAGCCGCTGCATCACGCCGTCGTGAACAGCGTGCTCGCGCGCGACGGGGTGGCGCCGATCGACGACGCGGCGTATCGCGCCTATCTCGGGACGACCGACACGGACACGTGGCGCGACCTCATCGCTCGGTACGATCTGCCGCGATCGCTCGACGTGTACCTCGCGGAGTACGACGCGGAGATCCTCGCGGCGTACCGCGCGCACTCGGTCGCTTCCCCGGGCGTGACGCGCGTCCTGGATCATCTCGCCGCACGCGACGTGGCGTGCGGCGTGGCCTCGGGGTCGCGGCGCACGTGGGTGGAGACGGCGCTCGGCGCGATGGGCCTCACGCCGTACTTTCGCGCGGTGATCACCGGTGACATGGTGGAGCGCGGAAAGCCCGATCCGGAGATCTTCGTGCGCACCGCACGCGTTCTCGCAGTCGAGCCGGAGCACTGCCTCGTCTTCGAAGATGCGCCCAAGGGGATTGCCGCCGCGCGGGGCGCGGGGATGCGCGTCGTCGCTGTGCGCACGCCCTACGCCACCGACGACGACCTGCGCGACGCCGATGCCCTGGTCGACACGCTCGCGGCATGCGACGCCTCCTGGTGGGAGATGCAATGAGGCGGCGGCCGCGGCGGCGGCCGCCGCCTCTCCATCGCAGCGTTCTCAGTCGAAGTGCAGCGTGAGGCCCGCGGCGACGTTGCGCGGAAGGCCGGGCTCGATGAAACGCGGGTTGCCGCTCCCGTCCTTAACCGGGTTGATGAACACCGACGCGACATGCTTCGTGTCGGCAATGTTGTTCGCGTTCACGAACAGCACCGCCGTTCCCCACGGCGTCTGCACTTTGTAGTCCGCGCCGGCGTTCACCAGCGTGTACGCAGGGGCGATCACGCCCGCCGTGTTCCTGTCGTCGGCGAAATACTGGCCGGTGTGCTCCACCTCGAGCATCACGCTCGCACCCGTTGTTGTGAGGTACCGCGCGCGCGCCGACGCGTTCACGGACGGAAGGCCCGGCACCTCGTTGCCGTCGAAGGTGCCGAGATCGTTCCGATAGTCCACGTACTCGTTGTTCGTCAGCGATCCGGTGCCGCTCACGATGACGTGCTCGATCGGCAGCCAATCGAGGCGTCCCTCCACGCCGCGCCGGCGCGATTCGCCCGCCGTGACGAAGTACGCACCGCCGCCGAACGGGACGATGTCGTTCCTCACCGTGATCTGGTACGCCGCGACGTCGTATCGCAGGCGCGGCTGGTCCTCCGCGCGCAGGAGTTCGCCGCGCGCGCCGAGTTCCACGGTCGTCGAGTGCATCGGTTCGAGGAACGGGTTCAGCGCCGTTTGGCTCGCGAGCGAATCGGGCGGATCGATCTCGTTGAATGCGGGCGACTCCACGCCGCCGCCGACGGAGGCGTACACCGTGTGGTGTTCCACCGAGTATGCGAGCGATCCCTTTGGCGTCCACTTCGCGAAGGTCTTCGTCGCGTCGAGCGTGGGGTCGATGAAGTCCTCCGCCAGGTAGCGGAGGTTGTCGTAGCGGACGGTGCCGCGCGCGGACCAGGCGCCGTGCATCACCTCCGCCTGCGCGAAGCCCCCCGCGGCGTTGGCGCCCTCGCGCTTGTTCGCGAAGATCGTCGTGCTGCGCGTGCCGCCCGGCGTGACAAGGTTGTAGAAGAGAATCGACCCATCCTGATACGTGTCGTCCGCCCCGAGACTGCCGACGAGCCACGTGCCCTCGCCCACCTGCACGCGCGCCTGGTACGTCGCGCTCGTTCCGAAGTGGTGGCGGTTGAAATCACGGAAGCGATTGCGCTCCGATCGCTGCAGGAACTTCGGCTCGAGGAACATCGTCACGGCGAGATCGCGCGACGACTCCCACGAGCTGTTCCACGTCAGGCCCACGCGGCCGATGCGGTTCCGCCGGCGCTCATTGCGCTGATCGAAGCCGTAGCGCGGATCGGCCTGCGTCTCGTCCGCGTCGTACTGTGCTTGCGTGAGTGCGCCGGGGAAACGCGTGAGGTTGCTCGCCGCGTCCACGAGCACGCCGAGGCGCGAGTTCTCCGCGACCTGCGATTGCACGCGGAGCTGTCCCTGCGTCGCCCACGCATCCGAGTGTGCGCGCCATCCGTCGAACACCGAGTTCGCGACGGAGACCGTGCCGGTGGAGCGCCCGCTCAAGAAACCAACCACGGCTTGATCGCGCCGGTAGCCGAACGCGCCGACGCGTTCACGCAACTCGACGAACGGCCGCTCCACCGGACGGAACGTGCGCAGGTTCACCACACCGCCCGACGCGTTGCCGTACAGCCCGGAGGAGTTGCTCCGCAGCACCTCGACGCGCTCCGTCAGTCCGAGGTCGATCAGGTCGAGCGACGTGCGGCCGTCCGGCTCGGTGAGCGGCATGCCGTCGTTCATGATGCGCACGCCGCGCATGCTCCCGGCATTCGAGCGGTCGCCGTTGCCGCGCGCGCCGAACCCACGAATCGTCACCCGCACGTCGGGCGTGCCCGCGCGGCTTTGCACCATCACACCCGGCACGCCGTGGAGTACGTCGCCCAAGCTGTAGCCACGCGACGCATCGATGGCGCCCTGATCGATGACGGACGTTGCCGCGGGAACGCGCAGCAGCGATTCCGGCGTACGCGTTCCGTTCACGATGATCTCCGACATCGGATACAGCAACGTGTCCGGTGCGGGCGTGACGGCGAGAAGCGTCGACAAAAGCAGTTGGGGGAACATGGGGACTCCCGCTGGTAACGTGGAGGCGCCGCGAGGCGGCAGGAACTGTGATGGTCGCAGCCCGGCGGGACGGTTGCCAAAGAAAAGCCGCGCGGAAGGCGCGTGCCGTTACGCGCAATTAACGTCGCGACGCGTCGCGACGCGTCGCGCCGCTACGCGGTGAAGCGATATCCCACGCGCAGCAGGGTCTCGAGTCGGTCGCTCTCTTCACCCAGTTTCGCGCGCACGCGGCGGACGTGTACGTCCACCGTGCGCGTCTCACCCGCGGCCTCGTAGCCCCACACTTCGCGGAGCAACTCGTCACGCGACAGCACGCGGCCCGCGTTCTGCACGAAGTACGTGAGCAGATCGAACTCGCGCCGCGTGAGCGCCATGTCCGTGCCGTGCAGTAGCGCGTTGTGCGCGACCAGATCGATCGTGAGAGGCCCGGCGACGAGTTGTCGCACGGGCGGCGGCGTCTGCGCGCGGCGCAACAGCGCGCGCACGCGCGCGACGAGTTCGCGCGGGCTGAACGGCTTCGTCAGGTAGTCGTCCGCTCCGCTCTCGAATCCGAGCAACTTGTCCGCTTCCGTCGATCGCGCCGTGAGCACGAGAACCGGAAGCGACCGGTACGCAACGGCGGCCCGCAGGTCGCGCAGCACGTCGAGCCCACTACGGCCGGGGAGCATCAGGTCGAGCACCAGGGCATCCGGAGTGTTCGCGGCAACGCGATCCAGGACGTCCGATCCCGTAAACACGCACTCCACGCGAAAACCGTCTTTCTCGAGATTGTAGCGAATGAGATCGCTGATCGGCTGTTCGTCCTCGACGACGAGGATCGTCTCGCTCATGCAGGGTCCTCTTGTGCGGAGTGTCGCGCGGCCCGCCGCGGCAGGCGCACGCGAAACGTACTGCCCTCGCCCACGCGGCTCTCGACGTCGATCGTCCCGCCATGCAGCGTGACGAGGTGCTGCACGATCGCAAGACCGAGGCCCGTTCCTGTGCGCCCCGTGCGCGCGGGGTCCACGCGGTAGAACCGCTCGAAGATGCGCGCGCGATCGTCATCGTCGATTCCCGGCCCGGTGTCCGCGACCGCGAACCAAACGGTCTCGCCGTCCGCGCCGCACGTGACCGTGACGCTTCCATGCGCGGTGTAGCCGAGCGCGTTGTCGAGCAGGTTCGTCACGACTTGTCCCATGCGCGCGGGGTCTACGTCCACCTCCACGGGCGCCCCGGTGTGGCACTCGAGCGCGAGTCCGGCGCGCGCGGCGCGGGCGCGCATCGCATCGACGTGCGAGTCGAGCAGTTCGCGCAGGTCGATCGTCTCGTACCGCAGGCGCAAATCCGGCCGCTCCAAATCGGCGAGAGCGAGGAGATCCGTCGCGAGCGACTGCAGGCGGCGTCCCTGCTCGTGAATCACCTCGACGAAGCGCCGGCGATGCGCTGCGTCCTCGATCGCCCCGTCCAGGAGCGTCTCCGCGTATCCGACCACCGACGTGAGCGGCGTGCGCAACTCGTGCGAGACGTTGGCCACGAAGTCGCGCTGCATGCGGTTGGCGTTCTCGATGGCCTCAAGCCGTTCGGTGAGACGTCCGGCCATCCTGTTCATCGCTTGGCCGAGCCGTCCGACGTCGTCGTTGGGGGTTTCGCGCGCGCGCGCGGCGAGCTCGCCGCGACCAAGGCGCTGCGCGATGCGTTCCAACTCCGCGATACGCGCCGCGTGGCGGCCCGTCAGCCAGAACATCACCCACACGAAGACGGCCAGCGTCCCGAGCGCCGTGGCCGCGGACAGGAGCACCATGCGATTCCCGCGCCGCTGCAATTCCGACAGCGGCTCGCCCACGCGCACGACAGCGACCGGCCCGCGTTCCCTCCCGGGAATCGCCACATACAGGAACGCGACGCCGCCCGGCCCGGGGCCGAACGCGCGCACCGGCCGGCCGGCCAATGCGCCGTGCACTTCCGGGCGACCGGTCGCATCGCCGCCCGTCTCCTCGCCGGAATCGCCGAGGATCCGCCCGTCGCGCCCGATCAGCGTGACGCGATACGTGAGCGAAGCGCCCAGCGTGTGCGCCGCGCGCTGCCATCCGAGGGACGCCCACGCGCGGTCTTCCTCGACCTCCGCTCGCACGAAGTGCGCGACGTGCTCGAGTGTGTCTCCGTCGCGACGCACGAGCCAGGAACGGACTTGCCGCGCCCCCACGATCGTCACGAAGGCCAACGCGGCGGTGATGACGAGCGAGTACGCGATGAAGAGGCGCTGGCGAAGGGTGAGCGTCACGACGGCGGAGCCTAGCAGAATGCAGACGGGGCCGCCCACACCCGGGCGGCCCCGTCCGATGACACAGTCGAGTGAAGAACCTACCGCGCGATCACGATCTTGCCCGTATCGGTGTGACCGTTCGCGCGCAGCGCGAACAGGTAGACGCCATTCGGCAACTCGCGACCGGAGGCGTCGCGACCCGTGAACATCGGATCGTATTCGCCGGGCAATGCGTGCGACGACTCCATGACTTCCTGCACCATACGACCCGACGCGTCGAGAACCCGAAGGTTCACGTCACCGGCATCCGGCATCCGGAACGAGAGCTTCGCGAATCCCAACGCCCCACTCACGCGTTGCACGCGCACCGTATACGGCTCCGCCGGTGCGAGCGACGCCGTCGCGGCGAAGTTCTTCTGCGCGTTCTTCACAACGGGCGCATTGCGCACCGGGACGATCTGCGCACCGAACATCTCCTCGCCCAAGGACGAGAGGAAGCGGCTGTCGGTCCACACTTGCCAGAATGTGCCCGTGATGTTGTCGGCGTAGATGCCCTGGTAGTCGCCGTACTGGTTGGCATCGTGTCCGGCGCGTGTCTCGTTGCTCGTGACGTCGGCCGCAAGGTTCACGTCCGTCCACGTGTCGCCGCCGTCGTGCGAGAACACGGTAACTTGACGCGTACCCCGCTTCGCGCCGGCGTTGCCTGTGACGTAGAAGCTCGCGGCCACGGTTCCGTCGTTCAACACGGCGATCTGCGGGTGGAACCCGTAGCCGAGATTGTAGAGAACGTTCACCATGAGAGCCTTCTCGGACGACCACGTCGCACCCTTGTCGTCCGAGTAGCGGAGGTGCGGACCCAGGTTGCCCGGGACAGCGGTGCGGGTATCAGTGTAGATCACGTACACCCGGTCCGCGAACGGGCTGCCGGCCGGCGCGACCGCCGTGAACGGCATCAGCACGATGCCGCGCTGGTTCTGCGGCGGAATCGAGATGAAGAAACCGGCCGTGCTCTGACGCAACGTCGGAAGGAGAACGTCCGCTCCCCACGTCACGCCACCGTTCGTGGACTTGTCCCAGCGAATGCGGCTGCTGGTGTACTCGAGCCACGCGGCGCCGACCGTACCGTCAGAGAACACGCACGCGTTCACGCCGATGGTCGGGTTGCCCTCGTTGAACTTCGGCGTACGCGTCCACGAGCCCTTCCCGGTGGTCGAGTAGAGCAGGTGGGCGGCGTTGCTGTTGCCGTTGTCGTCGTAGCCGATGTACACCCGGTTGAAGAACGGGCTGCCCGGGTTCTTGTCCACGATGATCATCGAGCGATCGGGAAAGCCACCGGCTCCCGGGATGCCGTTGATCGCGGTCCATACCGCGGATCCGGCGTTCTTGTACGCCACGGATTGATTGCTGCACTCGTACGCGAGGAACGCGTCCCCGGCTACGTTGAAGTCCACCCACGGGTCGTAGCAGAAACCGCTCGATCCGAAGGTGCTGCGCGTCCAGGTGACGCCGCCGTCGAACGATTCGAACACACCGGCTGTCGTTCCGAGGTCGTTCGAGAACGCGAGAATGTGGTTCGCATTGGTGGGATCGACGGCAATGGATGTTTCGCTCTGTGCTGAAGATCTGTTCGAGATGTCGATGTTGGCCGGCACGAGCGCGCTCGTGGCCGCCCAGTCCGGCTCCCATGCGGGAACGTAGTCTGTGGGTTTGTCGGCGTCCGGGTCCCCCCCGCGCACCGGCGGGAGGTTGTACTGGACGGCAGACGCCGTTCCGACCAGCAGAACGACAGTGAGACCAACGATGGGCAGGATGTGGCGTTGCATGAGGAATCCTCCGCTTCTGACAGTGCATGGTGCGGAACGCGTCAGCCTCCAGTGGCGGGGGCGTGGAGAGGACGCGGGAAATGTACAGAGCGAGGAACACGCTACGCAGAACCGGCCTCGTCTGACCGTGGTGCTTTGGGAGATGCGACGTTGGCATCCATGCAGAAGGGGCCGCCCTCAGGGCGGCCCCTCCGATGAAGCGGTACAGCGGACGGCTTAGCGCGCGATCACGATCTTGCCGGCGTCGACGCGGCCGTTCGCCTGCAGCGCGAACATGTACACGCCGTTCGGCAACTCGCGACCGGAGGCGTCACGACCCGTGAAGATCGGGTCGTACTCGCCCGGGAGCGCGTGCGACGAGTCCATGACTTCCTGCACCATACGGCCCGACGCGTCGAGCACGCGGAGCTTCACATCGCCTGCCTCGGGCAGGTTGAAGGAGAGCTTCGCGAATCCGAGCGCGCCACCGACGCGCTGGACGTTGACCTTGTACGGCTCGCCCGCGACGGAGGCCGTCGCCTGGTAGCCCTTGCTCGTCCCCTTCGCGACCTTCGGTGCGGCGGCAACCGGCACGATCATCGCACCGAACTGCTCCTCACCGCGGGTCGACAGGAGGCGGCTGTCCGTCCAGGTCTGCCAGAACGTACCGGTTCCGTTGTCGGCGTAGATGCCCTGGTAGTCACCGTACTGGTTGGCGTCGTGTCCGGCGACCGTCTCGTTGCTCGTGACGTCGGCTGCGAGGTTCACGTCCGTCCACGTGTCGCCGCCGTCGTGCGAGAACACGGTGACCTGACGCGTGCCCTTCTTGGCGCCCGCGTTGCCGGTGACGTAGAAGCTCACCGCCACGGTTCCGTCGTTCAGCACCGCGACCTGCGGGTGGAACCCGTAGCCGAGGTTGAAGCTCGCGTTGGTCATGAGGGCCTTCTCGCTCGACCAGGTGGCACCCTTGTCGTCCGAGTAGCGCAGGTGTGCGCCGAGGTTGCCCGGCACCGCGGTACGGGTGTCCGTGTAGACGACGTACACCCGGTCCGCGAACGGGCCACCGGCCGGCGCGACGGCCGTCATCGGCATCAGCACGATACCGCGCTGGTTTTGCGGCGGAATCGAGATGAAGAAACCGGCCGTGCTCTGACGCAACGTCGGAAGGAGAACGTCCGCTCCCCACGTCACGCCACCGTTCGTGGACTTGTCCCAGCGAATGCGGCTGCTGGTGTACTCGAGCCACGCGGCGCCGACCGTACCGTCAGAGAACACGCACGCGTTCACGCCGATGGTCGGGTTGCCCTCGTTGAACTTCGGCGTACGCGTCCACGAGCCCTTCCCGGTGGTCGAGTAGAGCAGGTGGGCGGCGTTGCTGTTGCTGTTGTCGTCGTAGCCGATGTACACCCGGTTGAAGAACGGGCTGCCCGGGTTGCGGTCGACGACGATCATGCAGCGGTCCGGGAAACCACCGGCTCCCGGGATGCCGTTGATCGCCGACCACACGGCCGAACCGGCGTTCTTGTACGCCACCGACTGGTTGCTGCATTCGTACGCGAGGAAGACGTCTCCCGCGGCGTTGAAGTCGAGCCATGTGTCGTAGCAGAAGCCGCTCGAACCGAACGTGCTGCGTGTCCAGGTCAGGCCGCCGTCGAACGACTCGAACACACCCGCGGTCGAGCCGAGGTCGTTCGAGGATGCGACGATGTGGTTGGAGTTCGTCGGGTCCACCGCGATCGAGGTTTCGCTCTGCGGGGCCGTCCGGTTAGAGATGTTGATGTTGGTCGCCACTGCGGCGTCGTTAGACACCCAGCTCGGCTCCCAAGCAGGAACGTAGTCCGTTGGCTTTGCTCCGTCCGGGTCCTGACCGCGAACCGGCGGCAGGTTTGTCTGAGCGGCGAAGGCCGATCCGGCAACCAGAAGGAAGGAAAAGCCTGCAACAGGCAGGAAGTGGCGACGCATTGATTATCCTCCGCTGTAGAAACGTGCGTTGTGGCACTGCGGCCCAGGACGAGGTGTGAGGCGCCCCGCCTGTGGGAGGCAAAGAGAACGTCAGAACTTGAAAAACGATAGCATACGACCCTGGGACGTAACAGGGGTTTCCTGCCCGTTACCGCCCGACACATGCACAGCCCTGTGGCAAAAAAATTGAGGAGGGGGCTTGACACCCCCTCCTCGGTTTGCTCCGTGCGAAGCTGAAAGGTGTTAGCTCTTGCTGGCCTCGGCCGGCGTGGCCTCGACGTCCAATTGGATCGTCACCTCGTTGCTCAGCATCGCACCTGTCCCGCCTTCCCACGGCTTGTTCCACAGGACGTTGAACTTCGTGCGGTCGATGGTCGCCTTCGCGGTGAACCCGGCGCGCGTCCCGCCCCAACTGTCCTTGCCGTAACCCGTGAGTTCGCCGGTGAACACGACCGGCTGCGTCACGTCGCGAATGGTCAGATCGCCGGTCATCGTGAAGGCCGTGCCCTTCCACGTGATCTTCTTCGAGACGAACGTCATCGTCGGGAATTTCTCGGCGCTGAAGAAATCGTCTGACCGCAGGTGGCCATCGCGCTTCTCGTTCTTCGTGTTGACAGACGCGACGTCCACGGTGGCGGTGACGCTGCTCATCCCCGGCTTGTCGGGATCGTACGTGATGTCCGCGGAGAACTTGTCAAAGGACCCCGTCACTTTCGTGAAGAAGTGGCGCACGTTGAACGAGACCGACGAGTGCGACCGATCGACCTCCATCTTGACGGGGGCCGCGGAAACAACCTGCGACGTGGCAAGGGTTGCGACCGCAAGCGCGAGAACGGCTGTGGCGGCCCGAAGAGAACGAATCACCGAGTAATCTCCTTCTGTGGTGGTCAGACGTCAGGGACAAGGGGCGCGGGACAACTCCGCGCAACGGAGCATTGGATGCGCGTCGGACACGCGGTGTTGCGCGCCGGTTCAGTCGAGGAGGGTGAGAGGACGCGCCCGAACAAAAGAAATGGAGCGGAAGACGGGATTTGAACCCGCGACAACCACCTTGGCAAGGTGGGGCTCTACCGGGCTGAGCTACTTCCGCTCGCAAGAACGAGGCGCGATCCTAGGCGGCTCGCCCGTACGCGTCAAGACCCTCGTGGCTTCGTTGACACCCTTCGAGACCCTGCCGTATCGTCCGGCGCCGTTCCATCCCCGTGCGTTTCCTTCGCTCGCCGTCTGGGAGAACATCGCGTGATCGCACACATTCGCCGATTCGCACTGCGCTGTGCCACGATCGCGGGCGTCGCGCTGTGCGCGACGGGCGCGCCGGTGCCGGCTCAAGTGAGTCCTCTGGCGCAAGCGGACCGCCTCTTCGCCGACGGCAAGTTCTCCGACGCGCTCGGGTTCTACTCCGCGATTCTCCGCGTCACACCGCGCAATGCCATCGCGCTGCGCCAGGCGGCCGCGTGCCGCGTGCGTCTCGGCGAGATGGGGCCGAGCGACCAAGCGATGCCGTACTTCAGGGCCGCGGAGCCGCAACTGCGCATGGCGCTCACTCTCGCCGGCAACGATGCGAAGACGCACCTCTGGCTGGCACGGTGCCTCGGCCAGGAAGCCGTGCACGTGGGCGTGTGGAAGAGCGTGCCGATCGGACGCGAATTGAAGGAGCATGTCGACAAAGCGATCGCCCTCGACCCCACACTCGACGCGGCGTATCACATTCGGGCGCGATGGCACCGCGAGGTCTCGGAGAAGCCGAAGATCGCCCGCATTCCCCTCGGCCTCGCCGATGCGGATCTCAAGAAGGGATTCGCGGACATTCAGAAGGCGATCGAACTGAACGGGAGTCACATCAAGCACCTCTCGGAGATCGCACGCTTCTACGTGCGCATGAAGCAGCCGGACGCGGCGCGCGACGCGCTCGAGCGCGCACTCGCCCTTCCCGCGCCGGACGACCCGGAGAACAAGAGCGAGGCCGAGCAACTGCTCGCGTCGCTGTCCGCCGCACGCAAGTGAGCGGACGCGTGAACGAATCGATGCCAAGGAGATACTCGATGAGGCTCACAGGCCGTGTTGTGTCGTGGATGGTGATGGCGAGCGCCGCGTTCGGTGGTGCGGAGGTCGCTCGCGCATCCGGACTCGCGCTCTATCCGGGAACGGATGCAGCGGGCATGGCAGGCGCGTTCCATGCCGTGGCCGACGATTGGAGCGCCGCGTTCTGGAATCCAGCGGGCCTCGTCCAACTTCCTGGTTCGCAGATCTCCGCGACCGGGACCGCGGTTCTTCCCGACCTTACCGTGACGCCGAATCTCCTGCACGGCTACGCAACGCGCCCTGTGTACCAGAACAAGCAAGTTCTGGCGTTTCCTGGCGTGAACGGATTCGGACGCGGCGGCGACGAGCGCCTCGCGTACGGGATCGCGGTGTTTGCGCCATTCGGCCTCGGAACCAAGTGGGATTTGTACAATCTGCCGCCGGGATACAACGACGCGGTCGCGTACCCGGAGTTCGACAGCGAGTCGGACCTCAAGGTGGTAGACGTGCACCCGACCGTGGCGTACCGCGTCTCTCCCGCGCTCTCGGTGGGTGCCGGCGTGAGCGTCAACTACGCCGACGTGTCGCTGCACCAAGTCAGCCTTCAGCCGAACGGGTTGCAGGCACAGAACCCGCTCTTCACGCCGCTCATCACGGGACCGTACGAGTTCCTCCCGATCGACGTGAACGTGAGCGGAACGGGCTTCGGATTCGGGGGGAACGTCGGCGCGTTGTGGAAGGCGTCGGAGAAGTTGCGCGTGGGTGCGTCGGCCCGCTTCTACGGCGATCTGGACATCTCCGGCTCGGGCACGCTCACGGGCTATTTCCCGCGCAGCGAGGCGCAAGCCGCGGAGTTCGCGAGCGTGATGCACGGGCTGATCCTCGCGGGACAGGCCACGCGAATCGACAGCGCGCGCGCGGTCGGATACTGGGGCGGTGCGGTGATCCCCGCGAACTACGTCGTCTCCACGAAGATCCCGCTTCCGATGAACATCGGGGGCGGTCTCGCGTATCAGCTCTCGGAGAAGATGCTCGTCGCGGCCGACGTGGATTGGACGCAGCAGTCCGCGCTGGACGTGATCACCCTGAAGCTTCGGCGTGTGGGCGCGGTGCCTTCGGCGTTCGGCGATTCGCTCGACGACATGCTGCATGAAAACTGGACGGACGTGGTGCGGGTGTCGGTGGGGGCGCGCTACGCGCTCGGGCAGATCAAAGGACTCGATGCGATGCTCTCCGGCGGTTACTACCACGACCCCACGCCGATTCCCGACGACACGATCACGCCGCTCATCCCCGACGGCACGACGCGCAACGTGTTCCAACTGGGCGGATCGCTCGCCAAGGGGCGCGTGAAGTTCTCCACAATCTGGAAGTACATCAACGCCCCGACGCGGACGGTGGCGGCGCAGAGCTACGACCGCGCGGGACTCCCCGAGCAGGACCCCTTCGGTCGCACGGGAACACCCATCAATCTGGCGGGCACGTACGACCTGAAGGTCTTCGAGGTCATCACGGGCTTGCAGTACACCTTCTAGCGCACGCAGAAAGGACCACTCGATGACACCGCGATTCCCCGTGATGCGCACGTGTGCGAGCGCCGCGTTCCTTCTCGCGAGCGTGCTGGCGTACACGGGATGCGGCCAGAAGGTGCAGACGTTTGCGCCCGGCCTGTATCCCGACACGCCGTCGCCCGCATCCTACTCGCTGCCCGCTCCCCAGTTGACGGGCGCGGAGGAACTGGGCTTCCGCATCGTGTTCCCCCCCGATTACGACGAAACGAAGCCGGACAAGCGCTTTCCCGTCGTGTACATGCTTCATGGATTCGGCGGCGACCAGAGCACCTTCGTGAACAACAATGTCCCGCAGCGCGCGCTCGACCTGATGCGCCGCGGAGAAGTCGATCAGATGATCCTCGTCTTCCCGTACTCGGGTGGGACGGTGCCGACCACCGGATCGAGCTTCTACACGAACTCCGTGTTCGGCGCATACGAGACGTGGTTCACGGATGTCCTGGTGCCGTTCGTGAATCGCAACTTCAACGCGGACTCGACGCGTATCGGCATCAGCGGTCACTCGATGGGCGCGTACGGCGCCATGTCCATGGCGCTGCGACACCCCACGATGTTCCGCTCCGTGTCGGCGCACTCCGGTCCGCTGCACCTCGAATCGCTCCTGGATCCGTGCATCACGTCGCGTCTCGCCCTCGAGAACAGCTCGGTGGATGGGAGCGGCACGCGCACGTACCGATCCTTCATCGATCTGACGCGGCTGGGTCAAACGACGCCGCTCACCGTGGTGGCACTCGCACTGTCGGCGGCGTTCACCGGCCACGTCGGGTGCACGAACGATCCCAACTCATGGGACGTACCGAACTCGCCGGGCATGCATCGCTATATTCTCGGCCCGATCGGTCCGTGCCCCACCGACCCCGGGAACGCATCGCTCGCGATCGGCCTGGACTTTCCGCTTACGTTCGACGGCGCCGGCGGCACCACGCTCGTGCAGGACGTGTGGAACAAGTTCCTCGACAAGGACTGCTCCACCGTTCTCGCGCGGAAGGCGTCCGCGGGTGGACCGGAGTATGCGGCGTTCAAGTCCCTCCGCATCTATCTGAGCTGCGGCCGGCAGGACGACTGCGATCCGCGGGACGACGGCGCGGGTTTCTTGATCTTCCCGCAGGCGAGTGCCTTCCACGACCAGTTGGACGCACTGGGCATCGCGCACGAATGGGCGCCGTACGACGGCGCGCACTCCAACTTGGTGTACTATCAGATCGACGGCGACTTGAAGAACCACACCGCGGCGTTTCGCGTCACGTCGTAGTGCGAGCGGCTAGGGCCGGGTCGCCGCGGGCTCCGTCCGCAGCGACTCGGTCGTGCGCCGTAGACCGTCCGCGAACTCCACCGACGGAACGTAGCCCAGGACCTCGCGCGCCCGCGTGATGTCCGCTTGCGAATCGCGCACGTCGCCGGCGCGCGGCGGTTCGAAACGCGGAGGAATCGCGCCGGCAATCGGACCGAGCGCGTCCAGCAATTCCAGGAGGGTGTACCGCGTACCGCACCCCACGTTGAGCACGGCTCCGGCCACGTTGTTCGAGGACAGTGCGGCGAGGTTCGC
The DNA here is from genome assembly GCA_964514075.1 of uncultured bacterium. Classification (GTDB taxonomy): domain Bacteria; phylum Eisenbacteria; class RBG-16-71-46; order CAZEPH01; family CAZEPH01; genus CAZEPH01. The sequence goes on from CAZEPH010000018.1 coordinate 14,341, forward strand.
GGCGACCACGTCGGCGATGTAGGTGAAGTCGCGTGACTGCAGGCCGTCGCCGTACACGGTCGGCGCCTGCCCGGCCAGCAACCGCGTGATGAACGCGGGCACGACGGCGGCGTAATCGGATAGTGGGTTCTGTCGCGGGCCGAACACGTTGAAGTACCGCAGACAGACCGTCTCGACGCCGTACAACTGCGCGAAGAGCAGCGCGTACGCCTCGCACGCGGCCTTGGTCAGCGCGTACGGCGACTGCGCGCACACGGGCATGTCCTCGCGCTTCGGCAATCCCTCCCCGTCGCCGTACACGGCCGACGAACTCGCGATCACGAAACGCTTCACGCCCGCCGTGTGCGCGGCCCAGAGCAAGTTCAGCGTGCCGGTGACGTTCACGTCGTGCGCTTCGACCGGATCGGCCACGGACCGCACGACGGACGGCAGCGCCGCTTCGTGGAACACGCCAAACACGTCGCGCATCACGGATGCAGCGAGCGCGGCGTCGCGGATGTCGCCTTCGATGAGCGTGAAGCGTGCGCGCCTGTCGGCGGGCAACGCGTCGACGAAGGCCAGGTTCTCGCGGCGGCCCGTGCTGAAGTTGTCGAGCGCGCGCACTGCGTATCCCGCGGCGAGCGCGCCATCGACCAGGTGCGATCCGATGAAGCCGGCTGCGCCGGTCACAAGGACGGTCTGCGTCATGAAGTCGTTATCGACAGAAGCGGTGGGCGTGTGAGGGTCATCGGCGGCGCACGGTACCGGCCGTGCGCCGATGGGTCAAGCGCGTGCGCGATCGCAGGCGCTCTGTTATCGTCCGCGGAATGATCGGCGCACTCCTCGACGGCCGCTATCGCCTCGTGGCCCACCTCGGATCGGGCGGCATGTCCGATGTGTACGAAGCGTGGGACGAGGGTTTGCGCCGATCCGTCGCCGTCAAGGTCATGACCGCTGACGCGGGTTCGCCCGAAGACACCGTACGTTTCGAACGCGAATACAAGGCGCTCTCGATTCACAATCACCCCGCGCTGCTCAGCGTGTACGGGTTCGGTTCGGCGGACGGTCACTTCT
>CAZEPH010000019.1:0-15294 GCA_964514075.1 uncultured bacterium
CCGCGCGGCGTCCGCGATCTCGCGGAGGATGTAGGCGCTCGTGTCGAACCCCGAGCGAAACGACGTGCCGCACTCCGGGCACGTGAGGTCCAACGTGATGTCCGCTTGCGCGTCGCGCGCGGCGAGCGCAGCGCCGGCTGTCGCGATGTCGTCGGCCGACCACGCGTCGCACTCTTCGGCGCTCACGACGCATCGCGCGAGGAGAGCCGCCGCGCCGTCGGCGACATCGCGCGCGGCGATCGACGCCACCGCCTCCATATCCCCGCTCGTCGGCGTGCGCAGGTGACGCACTCGGCGGCCGCCGTTGCTCCCGCACTCCACGCTCACCACGTCATCGGGAGTGTGTGCGACGGGCACGAGCAGGTCGGACACGCGCAGGTCGACGTCGAGCGCGGCGCTGCACTCGACGCGGGGACAGTGCACGACCGCCGCCATCCACTCGCCGAACGTGAGGCGCCGGAGGTGCAGAAGCAGTGCGTCGCACTCGCCCACCGTGAGCGCGCGGACATCATCCAGCGTGACGCGTCGTGCGGAGCCGATGTGCGTGACGCAGCGCGCGAGCAGTGCCGTCGTGCGCGCAGCCGGGGAGAGCGACGGCGCGTCCTCCACGACAAACGCCTCGTCCTCACCGGTGAGCGCACGCACGCGTGCGCGCCCGGCTTCGGCAAACGGCAGCGGAACCTCGCTCACCTTCACGCGATCGTCTCCTGTCCGGGCGCGGCCGTTAGAGCCGCGGCTCGGCCGGTTCGGTCACGTCGACATCCCGCTCCCAGCCCTCGTTCTCCAACTTGATCGTTTGGATCGCGACGGCGTTCGCGTTGGCGTCGAAGTCCGGCAACGCTTGGTACTCCGAGACCCAGCAGCGATAGACCTTGTACGAGAGGACCTTCTGCCCGGCCTCGTTGAACACGTCGATAATCACGTCCTTACGAAAATCCGCCAGCGACGATTCCGCGCCCGCGCTGGAGCTGAAATCCCACACCTTGTTCGCCCACGCTTCGAACTCGGTGTCGTGCGTGACGCCGCGTTCCAGCGAAATGGCTTCGAATTTGTTGCGTCCCGGCGATTTTCTGCTCGTGGACGGATCGCCGCCTTCGCGATGCTCCACCACCTCGGTGGTGCGCTTGAGAGCGCCCATCTTGCTGATGCCGGCGACGTAGCGGCCATCCCACTTCACGCGGAACTTGAAGTTCTTGTAGGGATCGAACCGCGTCGGATTGACGGTGAACTGCGCCATGACTTCGCCTCCTACGTTTCGATCTCGCCGGCGATCTGCTGGATTTGGATGATCACAAACTCCGCGGGCTTGAGCGGGGCGAAGCCCACAAGAATATTCACGATCCCCAAATTGCGATCGGCTTGCGTCGTCGTTTCCGCATCGCACTTCACGAAGTACGCTTCACGCGAGGTGCTTCCTTGAAATGCGCCTTTGCGGAACAAGTTGTGCATGAAGGCGCCGACGTTCAGCCGGATCTGCGCCCACAGGGGTTCATCATTTGGTTCGAATACGACCCACTTCGTTCCGCGATAGAGGCTCTCCTCGATGTACAGGGCGAGGCGGCGGATCGGGATGTACTTCCATTCCGAGGCTTGCACGTCGGCGCCATCCAGCGTGCGTGCGCCCCAGCACACGTTGCCGTACACGTCGAACGTGCGCAGGCAGTTGATGCCCATTGGATTCAGCGCGCCGTTTTCCGCATCGGTGAGCAGCGCATCCAGCTGCGGCACGCCGTTGAGCACGGCCTCGGTTCCCGCCGGAGCCTTCCACACGCCTCTCGTTCCGTCGATGCGCGCATACAGTCCGGCGATGGTGCCGCTCGCCCCCACACTACGCTGGCGGTTGTTGTTGAGGATGTCCGGGATGCGCGGCCGCGGGAAATACACGGCCGCGTTCCGATGGCGGATCGGGTTTTGATCGAGCCAATCCAGCGCGTCTTGCATTTCGTTGACGTGCGGAGGGATGTCAACGATGAGAAACGCACGCCGCTCGAGGCAATAGGCCTCCGCCTCCGCGACGACTGTTTGCAAATTCGTCGACACCATGTTGGTGCCGTCCAAGTCGCCCATACGCGGAATGCAAAGGATGTTGAAGAGGTCGACGTCTTCCAGCGCGTACATGCCGGTTTTGAGCAGACGGTTGCCGAGGATGTCCGCGGCCGCGGGCGGATCGCCGTCGACGCCCGGGACGGGTGTCGTCTGCGCGCCGGTCGCCGTGCCGCCGAGGGAGTACATCTGCACGTTCTCGATCACGCCGGCGAGGCCCGTGGCGATGCCGAGATCCGTTGCGGGCGTCCCGGTCACATCCGCACACGTGAGGATCGCATCCGGATCGAAATTCCGCCCGCTGCGTCCCGCGAGAATGCGGAGTCGTGCTTCCGCCGCGTTCGCGGGGTTGGCCTGCGTCACGACGATGGCTTGCGCGAGAAGCGGATCCGCGGGGGCCGCTGCGCGGATCGCCGCCTGTGCCGCCGCGCGCAGCGTGGCGAAATCGAACACGGCGGGGAGATCGAGCGTCGCGTTCACGACGGCGGCGCCGCCCGTTACGCTGAACTGGTCGCCGTCCGCCACGGCGGCGACTGCGGCCGCCATGTTAACGAACGCACCCGTCGTGCCTGTTTGCGCGGGCCGGGTCGCCCCCAGCGCGCTCAACTGCACCATCTTCGAGGCGGAGTTGACCACTTCCTCCGCGTAGTCCGGATCGGTGTTCGTCATGCTGAGATTGCGATATGTCTCCGAGCGCAGCGTCGCCATGCGGTTGTCGCGCATTTCGATTTCACTGACCGCAAGATTGAAGGTGCTCGCGGGATCGCTCGTGTCGTGATCGACGTCGAGGCGAATGTTGTCGCCCCACGTGCCCGGGTCGTCGATGGTGTCGCGTCCCATGCGCCGGCCGGCCGTTGCCGTGAACGACGCGCCGCCGCCGGGCGCATCCAGCACGTCGATCGCCGACGCCGTCGGGTTGGTCGGCGTGGAGTCCGGCGATGCCGTGCGAACCACGTACGCTTGGGTCCCGCCGTTCAGGAAGAACTGCCGGAGCGCATAGCTCGCTTCGCTGTTGCGATGCAACCCGCCGAACTCGCGTTCCACGTCGCCGAAGTTGAAGACGCGCACGGCGCGGTTGAACGGCCCGCGCCGAAAGAAATCGATGAACGCTGCAACGGACGTCGACACGCCGACGATGGTGCGCACACCGCTGGGCAATTCCTCGATGTAGACGCCTGGATAGGTGGGAGATACCGGCATTCGCGCTCCTCCTGAGCAATCTGCGCAGCGTCGGCGTGTCGTGCTGCACACGCGACATCATTAGCAGTGGGACGCAGATTGATCGCATAACAAACGGTCCGCACATGCGCCGTGATGGTCAAGGACGTTGCGCGATCGTTGGCGCGGTGGTCGGCGTACGTGGGGAACGTACGGGTAGTGCGCGAGGTCGATGCGACGTCCCGGAGGACATCAAGCGTGTGCACCTTGCGCCCGCATTCGTGCGCATGTCAACGTGCGAGTTGTGCCACTCTGCGGAATATCCCGATTAGAATGTGCACATGGACGACCTTTCAGAGCGACAGGACAGTCGACAACGGTAGATCGAGTGATTCGCAGGTGCTGAAATCGGTTCAGCTCATGCGTGACCGTCGTCGTTGTGCCGCGCGCGGACGTCGCACCGCGACAACCGTCTACCGCACAGGTGCACCGAAACCTCTGCTAGTGTGATCTGCGTGGAGAAACGCGAATGAGCATCCGCATTGCCGCCGAGTGTGCGGCCGTTATCACACGGCGGAGACTGGGCGCGGCACTTCGCATGCTTCTCGCCGTGGCGGCCGTCGCGTTCGCGACGGAGTGGAAGGCGTGTTCGAATGCGTGGTGCGCGAGTCCGACGGCGCAACTGTCGTGGAGTCAAACCAGCACCGTCACCGATCTTTTCTCCGCGACCGATCGGGTGACCCTGTACGTTCGCCTCACGAGCGGCGTGACGCAGTTTCGGGGAGCCGATGTCACGCTTTCTTGGGACGCGGATGGTTCTCAACCGGCCTGCGCGGTGCGACTGGGGCTCACATTTCCCCCCGCGGACGCGGGTTGCACCGGTCTCAACAGCGGAACGAGCAACGCGGTCGTTTACACCGATGCGGAGAGCCTGTTCGCTGTCGAATACCAACGGACCTCGTCGTACGCCTCGATCAGAAGGGGGGAAACGGAGTAGGTCGAGATGCGGACCTCACAGTCGGCGGTGCGCGTGTTTCGCGCCGCCGCGCTCACCGCACAGCCGAGAAACAGCACGACGAAACATGCAATGTACTTCATGAAGATCACCTCCTCCGACACTACATCGCAACTGGAGAGGGTTTGTTATCCCAGCGATGAGCGCGTTCTCGGAGGCGCGACCCGATTGCTGCCAGCCGGCGAAGCGGCTGGCAGCGGACTCCGGTGGACGCGGCCGGAGTCCCAAAGTGGCTCCTCAGGGAGGACTCGAACCTCCAACCCTCCGGTTAACAGCCGGATGCTCTACCATTGAGCTACTGAGGAATCGTTCTCGTGTGCCGGCGGCGCGCCTCGTGCGCGCCGCGTGTGGTGCGGCAAGGCCCGCCAATATATCGACTGCGGGTGGGACTCGTCAAACTGAATCACCGGCGCAGCTACGCGGCGTTCTTGCGTCTCCGCGCCACTTCCACGACCTCACCCGCCGACACGCCGCGCTTCTTCCGCCACGCGATCGACTCCGCGTACGCGTTCTCGAAGAAAGCCACCGCGGTGTCCGGCGACACGTGTTGCGGGCGCGTGCTGCGACGCTCCGCTTTCAGGCGTTCGAACAATTCGGGCAAGGACGCGCTGGGCATGTTGATCATGTCGTGATCGGGACGCGGTTCCAACCCGGTCGGCGTGTTGGACGTGTCGGTGAGGCTGCCGCCGTCTTCGTAGCGCGTCGCCATGTCGGCGAAGCGTCCGGCGACCGGATGCTCGTAGAACACGGCGACCGCGCTCTCCGCTTCGTTCACGAGGAGACGCAGAAGCATGCCGGGCATCTCCGTCACGCTGTAGATGCCCGCGTCGCGAAAGCCGTGATCGCGCAAGGACGACGTGGCCGCGTTGGCGGCGTCCGCGTCCTTCCAGGCCCATGCGCTTGCGCGCACGAGATGAATCGTGTCCGGCTGTTTTGCAACGGCCGCCTTTCCGATGGCGCGACCCGCCGCGTGCGCAATCAGGAACGGCAATACCTTGCGCGCGACGTGCAACACCACGAGCAATCCGACGAGATAGAGAATCTGGCGCATACCCATGCAACTCCCGGTGGACGGTGACGACACACGCCTCTGCATCGGCGCCGGACCGACCGGAGTTGAGTCTAGTTGAGGCGAGCGAGGTGAGCCCGCAGCGAGGCGATGACGTCCTCCACTTCATCGACCTCCGGGCCGGGCTCCGCGTGCGCGATGAAGCGACGCAGGTCGCTGAGCGCCCCGCTGGCGTCGTCCTGCTTGATGCGGACGAGTCCGCGTTCGCGCCGCTCCGCGAGCAGGTCGGGGTCGAGGAGCAGCAGGCAATCCAACGGACCGCGCGCGCGGGTGAAGTCTTCGTTGCGCAGGAACGCCCCCTTCAAGTTGCGCAGAATGCGCAACACGATGTCGCGCGGCGTGGCCTCGTCGAGCATGTACGGTTCGAGGGGGCGCGGTTCACCGTACGCCGCGCGCAACAGCTTCATGCAACCGGACGCCGTCACGATGCGCCCGCCATTGAACGGATCGATCAACAATCGGGGAACGGCGCCGGAGTATTGCGTCAGAAAGTGTCCGGGAAAGCCCACGCCGGCGATCGGAATGCCGGCACGCTGTGCGACGTCGACGTAAACAACCGAGAGCGTGATCGGCATGCCGCGCCGGCGTTCGACGACGCGGTGCAGGTAGCTATTCTCCGGAGCGTAGTAGTCGTCCGTGTCGCCGGCATAGCCGGCCCGCTCGAAGAGGACGTCGTTGAGCGCGGCAACTTCCTCCATCGGCGTGTGCGGCCCGCCGCCGAGCATCGCGCGCACCTCGCGCGCGTGGCTCGCCAACGTGTCGAGTACGACGCGCGTGTTCACGTCGCTGCTCTCCGCCGTGGAGATCACGAGCACGGTCTCCGCGAGCGACACGGTACCGGGCGGCTGTGCGAGTGCATGCGCGAGACGCTGCGCTGCTTCCTCCCACGACACGCCCGCTACCGCGACAACGCGTCGAGATCGCGCTGCAACTCTTCCAGCTCTTTGCCGGCGTCCGCCGCGCGTCCCTGTCCCATGAGTGTCTGGTACCGCCGCAGGTGCTCCGCCGCCGAGCGTACCAGTGCGCGGTTGTCGCCAGCGGGCGGCGTGCCGGTCGTCTCCGTGACGGCGGCCGGTGGTGTGCTGGAAGAGGCCAGGTTCGCAACGGTCGCGCCGAAGAGATCGTCCAGCGCATCCTCCAGCGATGCGCCGTATCCGATCCGGTCCTGCGTCGCGACGATCACGCGCTTGAGTTCCGGAATCTTCCCGCCCGTCGCCTGAATATACAAAGGCTCGACGTAGAGGAACGACCCCGCCACGGGCACCGTGAGCAGGTTGCCGCGCAACACCTGCGAGCCTTGCTGATTCCACAGCGTGAGATCTTGCGAGATCTTCGGCTCTTGGTTGATGCGCGCGCTGATCTGACGCGGCCCGAAGGCGATCGTTCCTTTCGGCAAGTGATACGCAACCAACTCCCCGTAGCGCGACGAGTCGCACCGGCCCGCGACCCACGCGATCATGTTGTCCTTCTCGCGCGGCGAAAGGGGCAGCATTTGCAAGAACTCGGCGCGCTCTTCCGCGGGCAGTCGCATCTGCATGTAGTAGGGCAGCGCCGGGACGGACATGTTCTCCGTGTCCTCGCTGCGCGAGAGGCGGCCCGTCTCCCACACGTCCTCGTGGTTGTAGAACGTCACCGGGTCTTTCACGTGGTAGATACCGTACGCGGCGGACTGCACCGCCAGCATGTCCTCGGGGTACCGCAGGTGGGCGCGAATGTCCGCCGGCATGCGTGCACTACTCGTGAACAGGCTCGGATAGATGTTGCGATACGTCCGCGCGAGCGGATCGCGTTCGTCCACCACGTAAAAGGTCACGGAACCGTTGTAGCAGTCCATGACGGCCTTCACGCTGTTGCGGATGTAGCCGACGCCGCGCACCTGCGCGCCGTACGGAAACCGCTCGGCCGTCGTATACAGATCTTGCACCATGACGAGCGATCCGTCCGCGCGAATGACCGCGTAGGGATCCTGGTCCGGCGTCAGAAACGGCGCGAGGCGCCGCACGCGCGAGGCGAGGTCCCGCGTCATGAGGACGCGTGTCTCCGGCGCGATGTACGAGGACAGGAAGAACTTCAGCGAGTGAAACCGCAGCGCAAAGGCGAGGCGCCGCAGGGACGCGGTCGACCCGAGCGGAATACCCGCCGTGCCTTTGTAGGTGGTGAAGATGTTGTCGTCACCGCGCGGGTAGTCGAACTCCTGCTGGCCGCGCGCAAGAACCATGACCGGATTCGTGGTGAGTTCGCCGAAGTAGATCTCCGGTCGCGTGAGCGTGATCTCCGGCACCGTGGACACCGGCGGCAGGTCGCGCACGAGCAGTCGCGGAATGCCCTCCGGGGAGAATTCGTTCACGCTGTTCATGCATACGCCATAGCCGTGGGTGTAGATGAACCACCGGTTGATGTCCCATCCGCCCGCGCCCTGCGACGGCACCTTCTCGCTGTCCAACTCGCGCAGCGACAGCATGACCGCGCGCGTCGCGCCGTTCACGACGTAGCGGTCCACATCCACGCCGGAGAAGCGATAGTACGTGCGCAGCGTTTGCAATTGGTTGTACGTGTGCAGCAGCGGCCGCCAGTCGGCGAGCCGCAAGTTCGTGATGGTCTCCGCGTCGCTGCGCACGTCCGCGGCGCTGAGTGGAACCGGCGCGGGAATGTCCTTCACGCGGACGCGCGTCGAGTCCAGGTCGAATGCGCGGCGCGTCATGTCCAGATGGCGCAGGATGTACGGCTTCTCCTGCTGCAACTGCGACGGCTTGACGACGAGCGCTTCGTACAGCGCGGGGACGATCCCGAGCTGCAGGAAGGTCGCGCCGCCCCACACGGCGAGGAACGCGGTCACGGTGCGCCGGCTGAAGCGTGCAGCGAGCACCGCCGCGGTGAGGCCGAGCACGACGAGAACCGCGGCGTACACCGCGAGCAGCGGCGCACCGACGTGCGCATCCACCGCACCAACGCCTACGAGCGGTCCGCGTTTCGAAAACACCAGCTCGTACCGTGAAATCCACACCTGCCAGGCGCCGATCGCGAACAGCACGCCGACCAGGATGCCGAGATGGCGCGCCCCGCGTTTGAGCGCCGTGAGAAAACCGCCGGCGCGGGCGCCGGCAATCGCCGCGGGGAGGATCTGCAGAAGCGCCGTCGCGATAATGCACACGAGCACGACGCCGAATAGCCACCCGGCCACCGCCTTCCATGCCGGTAGCGTGAAGAGGTAGAACGACACGTCGCGGTGGAATTGCGGATCGGCCACGCCGAACGACTCGCGGTTCGTGTACTGCAAGAGCGTCCACCACTGCGTCGCGAGTCCCGTGCCGAGCACGAGCGCCGCGGCGAGAAGGATGATCCAGCGCACGCGATCGAACGTGTTCGCGGCGCGTTGCGGCTCCAGGGTGATGGTCCACTGCGGGCCGCTGTGCGTTGTGCCGCCGTTGCCGCCTTCGTGCACGGCCGCGAGGTGCGGACGCTTGTCCCCGCCGCGCCGCACGAGCAGCGCGTTCAGCGCGAGCAGCGCGAACGACACCAGGAACCCCACGAGGAAGGTGCTCCACCGCGCGCTCAACTCACGCCAGAAACGCGGTTCCGCGCGCAACTCGCGAAACCACAGGGCATCCGTGTACAGAGCGAGAGCGCTTTGCCCGAGCGTCAGCACGAGCAGCAGCACGACGCTGACGCGCACCCCCGAGAAGCCCGTGCGACCGGACACCGCGCGCAAGGCGGGCAGGAGCGCGAGCGCGTAGAGAACCAGCACGGCGAAGTCCATGATTGCGTCCTCAGCTTGACGGCAGGGGGAGGGGCGATGCTACGGTCGCGGCTCCGCAATGGCAACCGCCGATCACGATGCCGCACCCCCGACCGTTGGGACTTCCCTTCCCCGCGACGCATCCGCGCCGTCGGTGGAGCTGGCGGAGCGCTTTCGACGCGAGCGCGCCCTCACGTCGTTGATCGAGGAACTCACGCGCGTCTCCGACGTCCCGAAGCTCCTGCGCCAGTCGCTCGGAGCGATCGGCGAGATGTTCGGCGCCACCGCCGGCATCGTCGCGTTCCAGGACACCCACGATGCGCCCGTCGTGCGCGCAGCCTCGTTCGGACTGCCCGCGATCGACGAGTCGCTGCTCGCCGCCTTCATCGCGCAGCGCCGGCCGTCTCTTCCGGACACGATGATCCTCGCACCGCTCACGCGCGGCAATCACACGATCGGCGTACTGGGACTAGAGCGACCGGACCCCTTCGCACGCGGTGACGGCCGTTTCCTCGCGCGCGCGACCCGTCACGTATCGCTGGAGGTCGAGCGGCGCGAGGAGCATCGCGTCGTCACGGTGCTCGAGCGCATCAGCGCGAAAATCGTCCTCGAAATTCGCCCGAACGACCTTTTTTATCAGATCCTGCACGGGCTGCGCGACTTGCTGCGCTACGACCACAGCTCCGCCCTGTATCTCTACGACGCGGACCGGTGTTGCTTGCGATTGCGGGCGGAGCAGATTTCGTATGCGAAGGCGAAGAGCACGGAGATCGGACGCATCATCTCCGTGGATCCGTCGTTGCAGGCGCGCGTCCGCGGGGAGGCGCTCGTCCACGTCGTGACGCGCTCACACACATCATGGGACGGCGTGGATCCGTGGGCGGCGCTCTCCGCGCAGCTTGCGGGTGCCACACTCGATGCGCCTCCCGAGCGCGCGCACGTGCTGATTCCCGTCGTGTATCGCGGCGGGTCGTGGGGCGTGATCAAGGTGGCGTCGCGTCGCGCCGATGCGTTTGGGCCCCGCGAGGCGCGCATCGCGGCGCGCTTGCAGCCCTTTGCCGCTGCCGCGCTCGCACACGCACAGGAAGCGCAACGCTTCGAAACGCAACTCATGGAGACGGAGAAACGCGCGGCGATGAGCGACCTCGCGCGCGGCGTGGCGCACGATGTCAATAACGCGCTCGGCGTGATCGTGCCGCTCACCGAGCAACTCGAAGCGGAGTTCGAAGAAGGCGATGTGGACCTCGCGGATGCACGTGAGGACTTGGCGGAGATCAGTCGCGCGGCGCGGCTCGCGAAGCGCATCATGGCCGGCATGCTGCACTACGCGCGTGGCGGCTCGGCCACACGGACGCGTCTCGACCTGTCGACCGTGCTGCAGACGGCGTCCGTGCTGCTCGGACCGCGTCTGACGACCAAGTCCGTGACACTGGAGCGGGCAATCGATCCGTCCGCCGCGCACGTGTACGCCGCGCAAGCGCACGTCGAACGCATTCTGCTCAACTTGCTGCTGAACGCGTACGATGCGTCGCCGCTAGGCGGGCGCATTCTCGTCCGCTCCGCACCGGCGGCAGCGGCCGACGGCGGGAGCGGATTCGTGAGCATCACCGTGGAGGATCGCGGCGACGGCATTCCGACGGAGATTCTCGCACAGGTCGAAGAGCCGTTCTTTACGACGAAGCCCGGCGGAACGGGACTCGGCCTCGCGATTTGCCGATCGCTCGCGTGGGAGAACGGAGGACGGCTGTTCATTCAGAGCGAGCGCGGGCGCGGCACGTCGGTGCGTGTGATTCTCCCCACGTCTGCCGGCACCGCGCCGGCGGAGGATCGCGATGGCACGTGAGCGCATCCTCGTCGTGGACGACGAGCCCGGTGTGCGCCGCGCGATCGAACGCGTGTTGAGCCGCCGCTACGACATCACCACGTGCGCCTCCGGCGAGGAGGCGCTGCACGCGCTCGCCGCAGATCGCTATGAAATCGTGCTGGCCGACGTGCGCATGCCCGGGATGAGCGGACTCGATCTCCTCGGACGCATTCGCCCGCAGAGCGATGCGGACGTGATCATCATGACCGGCTCGCTCGGCGAAGGGGACGAGCGGTTGCTGCGCGCCATCCAAGGCGGTGCGTACTTCTTCCTGGAGAAGCCGTTCGAGCGCCCCGTGCTCGATGCGATCGTGGACCGGTGCATGACCGCCCGGCGGATGGCCGCGGAGAACCGGCAATACGTCGAGGCGATGGAACGCAGCCTCGATCAAGCGCGCCGGTTTCAGCAAGGTCTGTATCCGCGCCGCGTTCCCACCGTGCCGGGCGCGCGCGTCGCTGGACGCGTGCGCCCGACCGAACGCGTCGGTGGCGATCTCTACGACTTCGTGCTGCGCGCAGACGGTGCGCTGGATGTGTTTATTTGCGACGTGTCCGGCCACGGTGTGAGTGCCGCGATGTTTACGGGCATCGTGAAGGTTGCGTTTCGCCGATTGCTGTTGGAGAGCGATGCGGACGATCGCGCTGAGTATTTGTATCGAGAGTTACGTGCGGCCGCCGCGCTCATGGGTGCGAGCTCGTTCGTGACCGCGATCTATGCGATGTACGAACCCGCAACACGTGTCTTGCGCTACTGGAATGCGGGGCATCCGCCGTTCGTTCGTCTCGGTTCGGACGGCCTGCGTCCCGACGCAGACAGCACGATGCCGCTCGTGAGCCCGTCGCTCCCTGCGATGCCCGTTGTCGTGGAGGAGGTGACGCTCTCGCCGGGCGAACAGGTGCTCTTCTACACGGATGGATTGCCCGACGCGCGGAATCCCACCGGCGAGACGCTACCGATGGCGCTCGTGTACGAAGCGCTCGCCGACGCGCGCGGCGCCGCGCCCGCCGAGGCGTTATATCGCATCGAGGAGGAGGTGGATGCGTTTCGCGCGGGGCGCCCGCTGGATGACGACGTCACGCTGATGCTGCTGGCGGTGGACGCGTGATCGTTGTGCGCGATGCATCGCACACGTCGCCCGATGCATGCGAGTTGATGCAGGCGTTGTACGACGAACTCACCCCGCTCTACGGCGGCGCCATCGCCGGCGCCTTCGATCCGATCGACTTCGCGGCGCCCGGATGCGCGTTCGTACTCGCATACGACGGCACGGACGCCGTCGGCTGCGGCGCGCTGCGACGCATCGACGACGTGCGCGGGGAGATCAAACGCATGTACGTACGGCCGCGGGCACGCGGGCATGGGGTCTCGCGGCTCGTTCTCCGCGCACTTGAGGAGAGAGCGTGTTCCTTCGGCTACGAATGCGTGTGGTTGGAGACCGGCTTCAAGCAGCCGGAGGCCGTGGGGTTGTACGACACGAGCGGATACGCGCGCATTCCCTGCTTCGGCGCGCACACCGACGATCCCGATAGCGTGTGCTTCGAGAAACGGCTCGTTCCGTGAAAGACGCGCTCGTTCGCGGCGTCAGAACCCAGCCCGGAGCAGCATGCCATTGCCGGCAGTCCGGCGAGGATAGTCTCGCGAGCCGCTCGCCAAGAGAATCGCTCGGAACGAGGGCTTAGGCGGCATATCCGCGCACTTGAGCAAGTGGCATCTTGCTTCGCACGAATACGCCGCTTCCTCGACCGACTTCCCTGCCCGCGGAATCGGTGGCGACAGCTTCGGCGATGAACTGCAGCCTGTTGCGGCTCACCACGCGCCCAACCGCGCGAAGCCTCCCGCGCGAGACCGGCCGTGTGAAGTGCGTTGTGAATGACGTTGTGAGGACGAACATCTTCCGCTCGAGCGAATTGGCGGCAAAGAACGCAGCGTCGTCGAGCAGCTTGAAGTAGACGGAGCCGTGCACCGCTTCGGCGGAGTGGAAGTGCTTCTCGGACACTTCGATCTCGATCGTTGCCTCACCCTCAGAGATTCGTATGTCCGGAAGATAGAAGGCATTGATAGGGGCCGCCAGGTACATGTTCTGGAGAGCGATGAAATGCAAGTCATTGGTCATCTCTCGGCTCTCCATGCGGCCAATCGGGGGAGCTTGCGCCACTCCCACGAACGAGGCGGGTGGATCAGGGGCGGACGATTCGCGGTCCTGGCGGCTTCGGCTGCGCGCCCCGACTCACCCAGGTCGATCACAGCATTTGAGCGACTGCGATTCCGTAGGCGACCCCCAGTCCGAACAGGAGAATCAGCGCGACGATCGTGAATGCAATGGCCCAGTTGAGAGCGTCGTGCTTGGTCCACACGTTTCTCGACAGAATGTGGTTTTGCGCAACGATGGACTCTTCCAGATCCTGCTCGCACCATTTGGACACGGCCTCGGTATAGTCCTCTCGTGACATCGATGCGACATCCCCGAAGAACCACATCCGCTGCGACTGCTTCAAAGATGTGCCACGCGAGTGATGGCGCGGCCACATGGCGCGGAGAACAAACAGGTACGAGGCGATCAGTGCCGCTCCGGATAACGCCAGCAGGAACCAGATCGGCGTTGTATAGAGAGGTCTGACCGATTTGATCTTGTCCGCGCCAACAAAGACCAGCCCATTCACGACTCCAACGACGAGCGTGTTGACGGCAACGAGGAATCGGGCCTTCTCCTCCGACTGCTTGTACCAGCCGAGGATGTTCTCGTATTGCCGAAGCAAGTAGTCGAGTCGGGTCATTCTTCGTCCAACGAGCTATGGCTCACCCTGAAGGTAACCTGCGGTCAACGCCGCGTGCGACGATACGTCCGCGCGAGCGGTCCGTGTCAACCCTGCGGCGCTGGATTTCGCCACGATCACACTCGGACGAAAGGACCACCGCAGTGTTTCGGAGGCGCCACTGCCCCCTCGTTACTCCTGCGGCTTCGTCCGCGTATCGTACCGTAGCGGCAACGACGCCCCCGCGAGCCGCACCTTCGTCGCGAAGTCGAACACGCCGACGTCCACGGATCCCGGGTTCCGCAATTCCACCTCGCCCGCCACAACCTGCGGTTCCTGGTGATTCGACAAGATCGCGTTCACGAAGTACGTGTGGCCCGGTTCCGCTGTGAAGTCCACGTTCAGGAGCGAATCGGCCTGCAGGTACATCACAGTCTTGAACGCATAGGCGCCCTGCTCTCGCAAGAGACGCAGCTCTTGCTGGTAGAGGAATCGCAACGTGTGCGGCCCTGCCGCGATGACGTAGTCCGCGGACTTCACGCCGGGATACTCCGCGCTGAGATCGTCGATCTCGAACAACTTCAAGGGCCGTTCCACGCTGGTGCGCCATCGGAGCGTGGCGTGTTGGCCCGTGGAAGTGGAGGACGGCGCAATGTTAATGCGCTGCACTGCGCATCCCGACAGAACGACGGCGCTGATCCCGCACAGAAGCAATCGACCGGACACGACGCACTCCTCCACGAACATCCGGCAGGACGGTACTGAGAGTGTACGAAACCTCAGCGCGGCGCGGTAGTCGCTCCGCGCGCTGCGCCAAATCGCTGCTCGATGTACTGATCGAGCAGCGAGGCGAACTCGCGCGCGATGTTATCTCCCTTGAGGGTCACCGCAAGTGCACCGTCGACGTACACCGGCGCCTTCGGCGCCTCGCCCGTCCCCGGCAGAGAGATGCCGATGTCCGCATGCTTGCTTTCGCCGGGCCCGTTCACCACGCACCCCATCACCGCGACGCGCAGCGACTCCACGCCCGGATACGTTGTGCGCCACGTCGCGATGCGCTCCGCGATGTGGGCGGTCACATCCGCGGCGAGCGATTGGAATACGGTGCTCGTCGTGCGGCCGCATCCGGGGCACGATGTGACGCGCGGCGCGAAGCTGCGCGCGTCGAGTGACTGCAGCACGTGCTGGCACAAGCGCACTTCGTCCGCGCGATCGCCGCCGGGCGCGGGCGTGAGGCTCGCGCGTATCGTGTCGCCGATGCCTTCGTGTAAGAGAATCGCGAGCGCGGCGCTCGTCGACACGATGCCGGGCATCCCGAGCCCCGCTTCGGTGAGACCGAGATGCAACGGGTAATCGCACGAAGCCGCGAGCGCGCGATAGATGCTCACGAGATCCGGCACACCGCTCACCTTCGCGGAGAGAACGATGCGGTCGTGCGCGAGGCCCGCCGCCTCCGCCATCTCCGCCGAGCGCAGCGCGCTCTCGCGCATCGCATCGAGCAACACGGCGTGATCGTCGCGCGGTTCGGCGAGGCGCGCGTTTGCGTCCATCATGTCCGTCAGCAGTTGCTTATCGAGCGATCCCCAATTCACGCCGATGCGCACGGGTTTATCGTGCTCGATCGCCACAGCGATCATCGCGCGGAAGTTGTCGTCG
>CAZEPH010000020.1:0-14732 GCA_964514075.1 uncultured bacterium
CACGATTGTCGCGCTCGTCCTTCTCGTCGCGGGAGCGTCCGCGACGACGACGCCGCTCGTCACGGGCGTCGGGGCGGTCGGCCTCACGGTCTCGGACATGGAACGGTCGGTCGCGTTCTACACGAACGTGCTCACGTTCGCGAAGGTGTCGGACGTGGAGGTGGCCGGTGAGGCGTACGAACGCCTCCAGGGGGTGTTCGGTGCACGCCTGCGCGTCGTGCGGCTTGCGCTCGGTGACGAGCAGATTGAACTGACGGAGTACATCGCGCCGCGCGGCAAACCGCGGCCCGACGTGCAACGCAGCAACGACCGGTTCTTCCAGCACGTCGCGATCATCGTGTCGAACATGGACTCGGCGTATGCACGCCTGCGTGCGGCGGACGTCGAGCACGCCTCCAGCGGGCCGCAGCGCCTCCCCGACTGGAACACGAACGCGGGCGGGATTCAGGCGTTCTACTTCCGCGATCCCGACGGGCATCCGCTCGAAGTGCTCGCATTCCCGCCGGAGAAGGGCGCGGCGAAGTGGCACACGCCGACGACCAAGGTGTTCCTCGGAATCGATCACACAGCGATCGTGATCGACGACACGGAAGCGAGTCGCCGCTTCTACAGCGACCTGCTCGGATTCGCCGTTGCCGGGATGAGTGAGAACTCCGGCACGGAGCAAGAGCACTTGAACAACGTGTTCGGCGCGCGGTTGCGCATCACGGGCAACCGCGTGGCGAGCGGCCCGGCGATCGAGTTTCTCGAGTACCTCGCGCCGCGTGACGGCGCGCCGATGCCAAGCGATGAACGCGCAAACGATCTCGTGCACTGGCAGACGCAGCTGATCGCCTCCGACCTCGCGGCGGTGGACGCGCGTTTGCGCGCCGCGCGCGTGCCGTACGTCTCGAGCGGCATCGTCTCGATGCCGTCCACCGAATTGGGCTTCCGTCGCGGTCTCCTCGTGCGCGACCCCGACGGTCACGTTATGGAGATCGTCGAACGATGAAGACCGCGACTCTGGAGTCCCCGCAGGTTGCTGCGCGTGCCACGATGAAAGCGATCGCCGTGCACCCAGGCGTACCGAACTCGCTGCACCTCGCACAACTCGACGAGCCGCGCGTCGAGGACATCGCGGATGGTCGCGGCGTCCTCGTCGAGGTGTTGCGAGTGGGCGTCGACGGCACGGACAAGGAGATCAACGCCGCGGAGTACGGCGCAGCGCCTCCGGGCTACGACTTCCTCGTGATCGGGCACGAGGGCTTCGGCCGCGTGATCGCCGTGGGATCGAACGTGCGCGAGTTCACGGTCGGCGACTACGTCGTGGCAACCGTGCGCCGTCCCGGCATGAGTCTGTACGATCAAATCGGCGAGTACGACATGACGACCGACGACACCTACTACGAGCGCGGCATCAACCTGCGTCACGGATTCCTCACGGAGCGTTACGTCGAAGCGCCGGAGTTCCTTGTGAAGATTCCCGTCGGTTTGCGCGAAGTGGGGGTGTTGCTCGAGCCGATGACGGTCGTGCAGAAGGGCGTCGTGCAAGCGTACGAGATCCAGCGCCGCCTCAAGGTGTGGCGCCCGCAGCGGGCGGCGGTGATGGGCGCGGGCACCATCGGCCTGCTCGCGACGCTCGTCCTGCGACTGCGCGGCCTCGAGGTGACGACGTTCGCGCGCTCGCCCCGGCCGAATCTCAACGCGGACCTGATCGAGGCGCTCGGCGCGCGTTACGTCACGACGCCGATCACGGACGCCGGTCCGTTCGACGTGATCTTCGAGGCCACCGGCTTCGCGCCCGTCGTGTTCGACTGCATGAACGCGCTCGGCAAGAACGGCGTGCTCATCCTGTCGAGCGTCACAGGCGGCGAGCACCACGTCGACGTCAACGCCGACAAGATCAACTTGGACTTCGTGCTCGGCAACAAGCTGATGTTCGGGACCGTAAACGCGAACCGCGAGTACTTCGAGACCGGCGTGAAGGACATGAGCCACGCCGAAGCGCAGTTCTCCGGATGGCTCGCGCGACTGCTCACGCACCGCGTCGCCGGATTGGAGAACTACAGAGAGCTGATGGACACCCTCACGCAGGGCGCGAACGTGATCAAGACGTACTGCGAGGTGAAGCCGCTTCCTACGGCGTGAACTCGCGCCACCCCGTCGCACCGCCGTTCGCGCGCGTCACGACGACGCGGTACGTGACGCCGGGCGTGAGCGACACCTCGGAGTGCACGCCGCACGTCGCGCCGGCCGGGATCGCTCCCTGCAACACGCCGGAGCGCACGCGGTCGGCGCCTGCGGTGAGAACCTGCCACACGGGGCCACTCGGCGCGAAGACCCGCAGGATCGTGACGCTCATCACCTCGCCGCCATCCCAGTAGTAGGTGGGCGACGTTCCGCCCGACACGTCGATGGCGATGCTGCCGCCCGCATCGCCGCTCTCGGCGGCGGGATTGGTCGAGGCATCGGAACATCCGGACACCACCGCCGCTCCCACGACCAACACGGCGGCCACGCACGTGGACACACTGCGCATTGCTCCCTCCTGAAGGCGTTCGGCGCGCTCCGCGCGCGATCCTCCTGTCATCGGCCCGCGCGCGCCGCAACTTGACCGGGAACTCACGCGTCCTTCCCCTGTCGCATCCGGCGCTGTATTCTCCGCGCGCTCGGCCCGACGCTTGTGCCGCCCCGCTGTGTCCCGTAGTGCAGGAGGAGTTCTCACCATGCATTGTCGTTTCTTTGCCGGCGCTCGCCTCGCCTGGATCAGCGCGGCTCTCGTCGCGCTTTCGCTCACCGCGGCTGCCGCGCAGTCGCTCGACGACGTTCTCGCGAAGTACTACGCAGCGCGAGGCGGCGCAGACAAGTGGAAGGCGGCCACCACCCTGACCATGACGGGCAAGATGCTCATGGGTCCGATGGAAGCGCCCTTCACCATGCACATGAAGCGCCCAAACAAGATGCGCGCCGACTTCGAGGTGATGGGCATGACTGGTACGCAAGCGTTCGACGGCGAAACGGCGTGGATGCGGATGCCGTTCATGGGGAAGAAAGACCCGGAGCCGATGTCGACCGATCAGGCGAAAGAGGTGAAGCAGCGCGCGGACTTCGACGGGCCGCTATTCAACTGGAAGGCGAAAGGGCACGCGGTCGAACTGGCCGGACAGGAGAAGATGGAAGGCACCGACGCGTGGAAGATCCGCGTCACGATGCCGGACAGCTCCACCCAAGTGATCTACCTGGACGCGGACTCCTACCTCGAGATCAAGATCGCCGCGAAGCGTACGATGAACGGCAACGAGATGGAGGTCGAGGAGTACCCCG
The DNA here is from genome assembly GCA_964514075.1 of uncultured bacterium. GTDB lineage: Bacteria > Eisenbacteria > RBG-16-71-46 > CAZEPH01 > CAZEPH01 > CAZEPH01. The sequence goes on from CAZEPH010000020.1 coordinate 3,304, forward strand.
GCGACTACAAGGACGTGAACGGCCTCATCGTGCCCATGAGCATCGAAACGAAGATCAAGGGCATGGACGAGTCGCAGAAGATGGTGTTCGCCTCCGCAACGATCAATGACGAGCTCGCGGACTCGCTCTTCACGATGCCGGCGATCGCGAAGGCGACGGACGCAACCGTCGGCGCGCCGGAGAGCAAGGACGCGGCACAGGAAGCGAAGGACGCGCCGCTGCCCGCGGACAAGAAGCCCGGCGCGAAGAAGAAGCCGTAACTCGACGGCGGCGCGGAGACGATCCGCGCCGTCCTCTCTCTCAAGGAGTCCCGGTGATGCCCTCGTTTGCTTCTCCTCGCGTACGGCGTGCGGCCACGCTCGCCGCGCTGTGCCTCCTCCTGCCGTGGTCGCGCGCGCGCGCGCAAGCGGACGTGACGATTGACTCCGATACGTTCGGCGGCCTCACCGCGCGCTCGATCGGACCGGCGGCGATGGGCGGCCGCATCGCGGCGCTCGATGCGGTGCGGCTCGAGAGCGGGAAGCTCCTGATATTCGTCGGCAGCGCAAGCGGCGGCGTCTGGCGGTCGAAGGACGGTGGCGTCACGTTCGCCGCTGTGTTCGACGAGCAGAAGGTGCAGTCGATCGGCGCCGTCACGATCGACCCGTCGGATCCGAAGACGATTTGGGTCGGAACGGGCGAATCGTGGGTGCGCAACAGCGTCTCCATCGGCGACGGCGTGTACAAGAGCACCGACGGCGGCGACACGTGGACGCGCATGGGATTGGAGAACACCGAACGCATCGCGCGCATCGTCGTCGACCCGACGAACGCGAACGTCGTGTACGTCGCGGCAACAGGTCACTGCTGGAACGCCAACCCCGAACGCGGCGTGTACAAGACGACCGACGGCGGGAAAACCTGGGCACGCGTGCTGTACGTCGACGCGAACACGGGCGCGAGCGACGTCGCGATCGACCCCGCACATCCGAACACGCTCTATGCGGGCATGTGGCAATACCGGCGCTTGGCGTGGGGCTTCACGTCGGGCGGGCCGGGTAGTGGTCTCTACAAGACGACGGACGGCGGTGCGACGTGGACCCGCCTCACGGCCGGCCTGCCGGCCGGCGAGCTCGGACGCATCGCCGTAGCGGTGGCGCCGTCGCTCACGCGCACGGTCTACGCGACGGTCGAAGCGAAGAAAACGGCGCTCTACCGCTCGGATGACAGCGGCGGAACGTGGACGGAACTCAGTTCGAGCGGCGTCGTGTCGTCGCGTCCGTTCTACTTCTCCGCCCTGCGCGTCGATCCGCGCGACGACAAGCGCGTGTACAAAATGTCCACGTCCGCCGGCGTGAGCGACGACGGCGGACGCACGTTTCTCAACTTCGCCACGTCCGTGCACAGCGATCATCACGCGCTGTGGATCGAGCCGGCGAATCCACAGCACTTGCTCATTGGCTCGGATGGCGGCGTGTACGAGACGTGGGATCGCGGCGGACATTGGCGCTTCCTCGACGTGCTGCCCGTCTCGCAGTTCTATCACGTCAGCGCGGACATGCGGCATCCGTACAACGTGTACGGCGGCTTGCAGGACAACGGCTCGTGGATGGGCCCCTCCACGCATCCCGACGGCATCGGCAACCGGCACTGGCGCGTGCTCGGCGGCGGCGACGGCTTCTGGGCGTTTCCGGATCCGACGGACGACGACATCACGTTCGTCGAGTACCAAGGCGGTCACCTCCTGCGTGTGCGCAAATCCACGGGCGAAACGAAGGAGATTCCACCGTTCGAGCGCGCGGGCGAGTCGCTCCTCCGCTTCAACTGGAACACCCCGGTGCACATGAGCGCCTCCTCGCCGGGCACGATGTACGTCGGCGCACAGTTCCTTTTCCGCTCGCGCGACCGCGGGGATTCCTGGGAACGCATTTCACCCGACCTCACGACCAACGATCCGAAGAAGTTGCAGCAACTCCAGTCGGGCGGGCTCACCGTGGACAACTCCACCGCGGAGAATCACTGCACCATCTACGCGATCAGCGAATCGCCGCGCCGCGGAGGCGTCATCTGGGTCGGGACCGATGACGGCAACGTGCAGGTGACGCGCGACGCCGGTGCCACGTGGACGAACGTGACACGCGCGATCGCCGGATTGCCGAAGAACGCGTGGGTGTCGTCGATCAACGCGAGCGCGCATGACGACGGAACGGCCTACGTGACGTTCGACAACCACACCGCCGGCGACATGCACCCGTACGTGTATGTGACGGCGGACTACGGACGGACGTGGCGGGCGCTCGCCACACCCGACATCCGCGGCTACGCGCACGTCGTGCGCGACGACCCGGTGAATCCCGACCTCCTGTTCGCCGGAACGGAGTGCGGCTTGTTTCTCTCGGTGGACCGCGGCGCGCACTGGGCGCAGTTCACCGGCAACATGCCGAGCGTCGCCGTGCGCGACCTGGTCGTGCACCCCCGCGACGGCGACCTGATCGTCGCGACGCACGGACGCGGCATCTACATTCTCGACGACCTCACACCGCTGCGGGCGTTCTCCCCGTCCACCGCGCTACAAGACGTGGCGTTTCTGCCGACACGTCCCGCCGTGTTGCGTCTCCCGTCCGGCGAACAGCGCTTCGACGGGGACGCCGCCTTCGTCGGCAGCGCACTGAGCGATCAAGCGTACGTGAGCTACTACCTGAAGAAGCGCCACGTCGTGGGCGAACTCCGCCTGGATGTTCTGGATCCCACCGGCGCACTCGTGACGACCATTCCCGGCGGGAAGCGCAAGGGCATCAACCGCGTCGGCGTCCCCACGCGCCGCAAAGCGCCGAAGGTGCCGCCGGCCACCTCACTCGTGCCGCAGCAGTTCGCCTTCCTCGGTCCGCGTCTGGCCGAAGGCAGCTACACCGTGCGCATGACGAAGGGATCGGAGACGTTCACATCGCAGCTCACCCTCGCGGGGGATCCGCGCTCCACGCATACGGCGTCGGACCGCGCGCTGCAGTACGACACGGCCACGCGTCTCTACAACATGCTCGAGCGCATGACGTACGTCGTCGACACGATGATCGACGTGTCGAAACAGCTCACCGCGCATGCGAAGACCCTCGGCGCGGATGCCCTCGCGGTGCGCGCGACGGCGCTCGCGGCACAGGTCGACGCGCAGCGCGCCGCGATCGTCTCGACGCGCGAGGGCGGAATGCTCGCCGGCGAACAGCAACTGCGCGAACGTCTCGGCGCGCTGTACGGCGGCGTGAACGGCTACGACGGCCGTCCGACGGACTCGCAGGTTGCATACGCGCAGGTACTCGAGGATCGCCTCACGGCGGCGGAAGCGTCGTTCGTGGCGTTTCTCTCGAAAGACCTCGAGGCGTTCAACAAACGCCTCGCGCCGAAGACGCTCGCGCCGGTCGTCCGGCAGTCGCTCGAGGAGTGGCGTGCGCGCGAGGCGAAGCGCTAGAGCGCCGGCGATCCGCGCAGACCGTGCCGGCGCAGGTGCAGGAGGATCGCCCCGAGGAGCGAGACCAGCGCCACGGTCGACGCCGGTGACAGGAACGGGACGCTCGCGGCATCGAAGGTCACGATGAAGATGTACGCGCGCCCTGCATCCGGCGCTCCATGCGCGTCGTGCAACGGGGCGCCGACGACGACGTCGTCGGTGGCGTCACCGTTCACGCGCCCCGCCGACGCGACGGCGTGGCCGAACTCATCGGAACTCGACTCGCCCAGAAGCGCGACGTCACTGGCGACGTCGGCCCCCGCGCCCCCGAAGAACACGTCGGCGCGCCCCGCGTCCACTCCCGCGGCGTCGTTGAGGGGCGACCCGACGATGATGTCCGTCGTCCCAGAGAGGTCTGTGTCGCCTGCACCCGCAACGGATCGGCCGAAGTTGTCGAATGCCGCCACACCCGTCAGCATGAGACTCGCGACGTTGCTCGCACCGTAGTAGACATAGGCCTTTCCGGCGTCGGCGCCCGCCACAGGATCCTCCAGTGGCGCACCGATGACGACATCGCCGAGTGCATCCGCGCTGAATTGTCCTGCGCCGGCGACGGACCATCCGAAGTGTCCGCCGAGCGCGGGCGGCGCACCGATGTAGGTCACGCTCGGCACACTCGTCGGTGCGGTGTCGCCGAAGTAGACGTAGCCTTTGCCCGAGTCCGTCGTCCCGCCGCCTTCATGCAGCGGCGCGCCGACGATGATGTCGTCGATGAGGTCGCCGTTGACGTCCGGTGCGGAGGCGACCGACCACCCGAAGTTGTCGCCCGCTGCTTCGCCGCTCAGCGTGATGTCGGCGATCCCGTCCGGCGGTGATCCGCCGAGGTACACGTACGCGCTTCCCGCATCGGCGCCCGGTGCGTCGTTCAGCGGCGAGCCGACGATGATGTCGTCCAGCGCGTTCTTCCGCACGTCGCCGGCGGACACGGACCAGCCGAAGTGATCTCCCGCGGCGGCGCCGGTTAACACGGCATCGGCGATCGCATCCGGGTTATTCCCACCGAAGTACACGTACGCACTTCCCGCATCCACGCCTGCTGCATCGGCGAGGGGAGCGCCCACGATGATGTCCGCGAAATTGTCCGCGTTGACTCGGCCGACCGCGACGGACCACCCGAAGTGATCGTTGGCCGCTGCGCCGAGAAGAATCTTGTCCGCTGCTTCATCGGGAGAGTTGCCGCCGTAGTACACCACGACGCGTCCGCGATCTATCACACCCAGACTGTCGAACAACGGTGCACCCACCACGACGTCGGAAAAACCGTCTCCGTTGACGTCTCCGCGACCGGCCACGGAGTATCCGAACTGCTCGCCCATTTGCTGGCCCAACGGTCGAAAGAGCGGCGTGCCCGTCGCCGCCAGCGCGATCGCCGCACACAGCACGAGAGCCACCACGGCGGCACTGCGCGCCGCGCGCCGCGGCGTCCTGCAGATCCTCGCGTCATCGTGCATGGCTGCTCTCCTCTCTCAATCGCGTCCGCCGGACGCAACCATGGCTCCCCACCAGAACGGATGCGTGCTCGCGTGTCGCGTGCGGCGCGTGGCCAGGACATCGCTCGTCGCGCGATGGATCGCGTCGGGCGTCGACGCACCGTCGCGCACGCGCGCCGTATACGCGGTGGTCATCCACGCACGCGCATCCGCGTCATCCAACGCCCACAAGCTCATGACGACCGTACGCGCCCCCGCCACGCGAAACGCGCGATACAGACCCAGCACGCCCTCTCCCACGCGCACTTCTCCTCCGCCGGTCTCGCACGCGGACAGGACGGCCCACTCCGTTCCCGTGAGATCAAGCGCTCCGATCTCGGCGCCGGTCAAGATACCGTCCTCGGTGCGATCCGCCGCGCAGACGAGACCGGATCGCAGCAAGGGACTGTCCTCCAATGCGGGGTCGCCGACGCAGAGCGCCGGCACGACGAAACTGTGCGACGCGATGTGCAGCACGCGCCACCCGTGCGCGCCGCGCTTCACGGCGGTCTCCGTCGCGTCCGGTCCCGTGAGCACGGTGACGCGACGAGCGTCTGCGCCGTCCGCCGAGGATCGCCACACGGATGCCAGGTGATCCACTTCCTTCCTCGCTCCGGGAAGCGGCGCAAAGCGCGCGTGCACCCACGACGCGCAGGGCGCGGAGCGCGCCGGTGCACGCTCCGCCGGAGAATCCGGCCCCGCGGGCGCACCCACGGCGAACAGACCGGTGCCGCGCACCTCCGCGCGCGCATCGAGCAGATCTCGTTCGGCGGAGAGCATGTGGATCGCGCGCGGTTCGTCCGCCATGTACCGCTCCCCGCTCGGCAAGGCCAGAATGTTGACGAGGTGCAGTGCGCCGTCGGGGACGACGTAGACCAGCGGCGCGTTACCCAGCGCGGGAGCGACAGCGTCCCACACGGCGCGCCGCAGGCGTTCACCGATCGCACGGGTCGTCCGCTCGGACTCATCGAGAAGAAAGGGCGGCATCCCGGGGGCACGCGCGATCTCGCGCCTCCACTGCGCCACGAGCGTGTCGATCGTGGCCGCCGGGCCGAGCGGCGTCAGGGTGACGTTCGCACCGCCCGCCTCGCACGTGAACGCGGCGTAATGCACGTCGTTCGCGGGACGCGGCGCCGTGTACTGTACATACGCGAGCAGCGCCTCCCCCGGCCCGAGCGATCGCACGGCGTCCTCGCGCGTCACGCGCTCTCGTTCGCGCGCGCGGCGAAAGGAGGCGCTCCGCACGGCGACGCGTTGCTCGAGACCTTCGAGAAGAATGCGCGCCTCGCGCTGGCGCGCCTCGCCGCGCAGAACGAGCGTCGCGACACGCGCGCGCATGATCGCGACGGAATCGGCGAGCGCACGCGCGAGAGAATCCTCCTCCGCGACGATCGCGCGCTGGCGCTGCACCATTTCGTCCAGGACCAGAGCGCGTGCGCCGGCCACCGCGGTCCACGCACGTGCTGCGGCCGCGTGATCGTGGCGATGTTCCGCTGCGCGCAGCGCCACGCCGATGCCGGACGCGCGCACGCGCGCGAAGGCGAGAGCTTGGCGTTCCGTGAGGCCGCGTGCGACCGCCTGCATGTGGACCCGTGCACCGCTCTCCGCTCGCAAGGCGTCGTCGAGCGCGCGGACGTCGTTACCCCGTGCGAGGCGCGCCGCCGCCGCCGTCACGCGTGTGGCGGCCACCGATGGGTGATCGTCGCCCACCGCGTGGATGCGCAGCGCGCACGCACTGTCGGCATACGCCTCCGCCGTCCGATCGTCTCCCGCGGCGAATGCGGCACGCGCGAGAATGTGCATGTTCGAGGCGATGTCCGGGTGCATGGAATCCAGCGAGCGCCGCCGGATCGCGAGAGCCTGCTCCGAGAGGAGACGGGCCGCGGTCGCGTGCTGCAGGCCCAGCTCGAGTTCCGCGAGGTTGGTCAGCGTCGCGGCGACCTCCACGCCGTCGTGCCCGGCGAAGGAGCGTGCCATCGCCAGCGATCGTTCGAACGCCTGCCGCGCAGCAACGGTATCTCCCGTCGCGTGCAAGGCCAGACCGAGGTTGTTCCAATGCAGCGCGACGTCCGGGTGGGTGGAGTCCGCACGCCGCGCGTCCGCGGCAACGACGCGTTCGAGGAGGACGCGCGCGCGCGTTGCATCCCCCATCGAGAGGAGCAGGAGAACGAGGTTGTTCTGCGTGTTTACGCGGTCAGGATCATCGGCGCTCGCGTGCGCCTCTTCGAGGACGCGCAGAGCCCGCTCGTACGATTCGCGCGCCCGGAGATAGTCGCCGCGCCGGTCGTAGGCGATCGCAATGTTGCTGAGAAGGCGGGCCACCTGGGGATGCGCCGGTCCCAGCGTTGCCTCTCGTATGCGCAGCGCCTCGTGGTACAGAGGCAGCGCCTGGTCGACGTCGCCCATTTGATCCGCGACGATGGCGAGGTTATTGAGCGAATTCGCGACGAGCGGATCGTCGCCGCCCAGTCGCGCACGGCGGACGGCGAGGGCGCGCCGCAAGGGATCGAGCGCTCGCTCGTACTCTCCGCGCACGCGGTGGACTTGCCCCAACCCGGTGAGGCTTCTCGCGAGCGTCACGCCGTCCGGTTCCAGAGCAGTGGCGAGCGCCACGGCTTCCTGCGCAGAGGGAAGTGCGTCCCCGCCGTGCACCCGTCCGCCCTTCCACCGCGCCTCGACCAACGCATCGAGAAGCGCCAGACGTTCGAGTGAATCGCCCCGCGCCGTCGCGGGTCCGCGCGCACCGAGACGGGCGATGGCCGTGCTCTCGGCCGCGGCGAACTGGCGGGCGACGATCAACTGCAGCACGGCGTCCGCCGCAGTCGGCTGCGCGGCGGCTGCCGTGGCCAGCGCCACGGCGCTGCACACGCACGCGCACGCTAGGCGGATTCGGAACACGTTTGCATCCGCCGTTGGATCTCGCGCATGCACCCGAACACGCGCGCCTTGATCGTCCCGACCGCGCGGTTCATGCGCTGCGCGATCTGCTGGTAGGTGAGGTCGTCCAGATAGTGCAGCTGCAACAGATCGCGGCATGCGGGTCGCAGATCGAGGAGGATCGCGTGCACGCGTGCGCGGTGCACCGCGTCGTGCGTGTCGTCCGCGGCATCGGGCAGATCGTCGGGGAGGTCGACGTACGTGCGCCGGCGACGAATCCAGTCCACGCACCGTCGCGCCGCGATGTTCCGCACCATGGCTCTAAGCCCAACGCGGACGAGGAACTCGCTCTGCGAGGCCGCGCGCCACGCATCAATCACCGACTGCTGCACGACGTCCTCGCGCTCTTCGCGCGTCATGCCCCACGCACGAAAATCCACGACGTCGCGCACCCAGGACGTGACGGTGCGATGCGCGTGTGTGTCGCCGTCGAGGAAGCGCTGGAGGAGTATCTCGTTCTCGGGGGAACGACCAGACATTCTCTTGCAACCTCCGTTGAACAAGTAGACCACGGTGCCGAGGGGGTGGCAAGCGGACACACACCTCACTGTCGTGACGGTATCACGGAGGGTTTACTCCCTAAACCGCACGGGCTCGTTCTGCGACAAGTGAAGCGGAACGCCGGGTGGCGTCCCGCAAGGTCGATTGTGTAGTGTTCTGACCGGTTCGCGCGCTGCCTGGTGCGATCGGTCGAGGAGGCTCGTCTGAATCACGAATCTGCCGCGATGCTCTTGAGCGCGTGTGCCGCTGGACACCTGGACGAAGACGAAACGAAGCACGTGCGCGCACACGCCGACGAATGTCGCGAGTGCACTGCGTTCCTCCGGGTCGATACGCTCCTGCGATCCGCGATCGACCAGCATGGAGCAGCGGTGTTCACCCCGCACCCGTCGAGTGACGACCTCGTCTCCGCCATCGTCTTGGACGGTCGCCTGGACGGCGCGGCGCGCGCCGGCATCGAGACGCACCTCGCCGTGTGCGGTGCATGCCGGGCGGATGCGGATCTGGTGCGCGGTGCAACAGCGCCACGAACCGAGCCGTGGTGGACGCGCGTATGGCGGGAGAGCCGTGTCCCCGCCATCGCCATCCCCGCCCTCGGCGCCTGCGTGATCGCGCTCTCCCTTCCGGCGTATCGCAGCTTCGTCGACTTGCCGCGTGTCCGCTCGGACAACGAGCGCCATGTCTCCGAGTTGCGCGAGGCACGCGAACGTGTGGAGGTCTTGCGCACACGCCTCGATCGCGCGGAGAAGTCCCTCGTCGTCGTGCCACCTCCTGCCGCTCCGCCGGTGGGCGGCCTCGCGACGCCGCTGTACCTCCCACGCACGGTGCGCTCCGGCGAGGATGCCGTGCCCACGGTGGACATCCGCCGGTCGGCTGCCGTGCTTCCGATCCTCGTCTCGTTCGATCCGCAGGCCGATGGCACTGCCGCAAACCAGCGCGTGCTGATCGTCTCGGTGCGTTCGCAGCGCACGGGGCGCGTGACATGGTCCCTGCGTGCCCGCGCCCGCGAACTGTCCGACCCGGCGTATCACACAATGACCGTGCTCGTGCCGTCGTCCGCCGTCCGGCCGGGTATGTACACACTCTCGGTGCGCGACGCAGCGTCGGGCCGTGCCGAGTACAGCGCACCGTTCCGCGTGCGAGGCTGACGTCACCGGCCGATGAGCGACCTTCTCGCCGCACGTTCGCAGATGGGGATGTCGCTCGCATTCCACATCATCTTTGCATCCGTCGGCATCGCCATGCCTCTCTTCCTCGCGATCAGCGAGTGGCGCTGGTTGCGCACGCGCGATGCGGCGTGGCTCGCGCTCGCGCAGCAGTGGGCCAAGGGCACGGCGATCTTCTTCGCGGTCGGCGCCGTGAGCGGCACGGTGCTGTCGTTCGAGTTGGGTTTGTTGTGGCCGGGTTTCATGCGCGAGGCCGGCGCGATCATCGGCATGCCCTTCAGCCTGGAGGGCTTTGCGTTCTTCACCGAAGCAATCTTCCTGGGCATCGTGCTCTACGGGTGGAACCGCGTTCCGCCGGTGGTGCACATGCTGGCGAGCTGCGCGGTGGCCGTCAGCGGCGCAGCCTCGGGGCTGTTCGTGCTGACCGCCAACGCGTGGATGAACGCGCCCACGGGATTCCGCCTCGTGGACGGTCATCCGGTATCGGTCGATCCGATTGCCGCAATGTTCGGCCCCGCGTGGGTGCACGAAACGCTGCACATGTTGCTCGCGGCGTATCTGAGCACCGCGGTCGCCGTCGCGGCGATTCACGCGTTCGCTCTCCTGCGTGCGCCGGAGAGCGTGTTGCATCGCCGTGCGTTCGCGATGGCGCTCGCGGTCACGGCGGTCTGCGCTCCACTGCAGATCGCAGCGGGTGATCTGAGCGCGCGGCGAATTGCTGTCTTGCAGCCGGCGAAACTCGCCGCGGCCGAAGCGCACTTCCACACGCAGCGCGACGCGCCGCTTGTGATCGGTGGAATCCCCGACACGACCTCGCTGACGACGCGCGGCGCGCTGCGCGTCCCGTTCGCCCTGAGCCTCCTCGCGTTCCACGACCCGCACGCAGAGGTTACGGGTCTCGATCGCATCCCACGCGATGAGTGGCCCAACGTGCCGCTCGTGCACTGGTCGTTCGACGTCATGGTCGCGTGCGGCACGGCGCTCCTCACGCTGAGCGGGATCACCGCGTGGCTTGCCTGGCGTGCGCGCGGCGCGCTCCGCGCGCGGTGGTTCCTGCGCAGCGTGATCGCCTGCGGTCCGCTCGGGTTCATCGCGCTCGAGGCCGGATGGATGGTGACCGAACTCGGACGCCAGCCGTGGATCATCTACGGCGTCATGCGAACACAGGACGCCGTCACGCCGATGCCGCATCTCGTCGTGCCGTTCGTGGCGTTCTCCGTGCTGTACCTCGTGCTCGGAGTGGTGGTGGTGCGACTCCTGCGGCGCTACGTGCGCGCGAGTCTGACGTGATCCTCGCCGACGCGCTCGCCGCGAGCGTCCTCGTCGCGCTGACGGCATACGTGCTCTTGGGTGGCGCGGACTTCGGCGGCGGTGTATGGGACCTGTGCGTGCGCGGTCCGCGCGCGGACGCGCATCGCCGCGCCATCGCGCGCGCCATCGGACCGGTGTGGGAAGCGAATCACGTGTGGCTGATCGCGGCGATCGTCGTGCTCTTCAGCGCGTTTCCCAACGCGTTCGCGACGATCGCGACCGTGCTGCACATTCCGCTCGCGTGCATGCTGATCGGCGTCGTCGTACGCGGGGCGGCGTTCGCGTTTCATCACTACGATCCGCGTCCCGGCGCGGGCGCGCGGCGATGGCATCGCGCGTTCGCGCTCGCGAGCGTGTGCACGCCGGTGTTCCTCGGCGTGTGCGCGGGCGCCGTGGCCGCCGGCCGCGTGCAGTTGGTGGACGGCGTGCCCCCGGACGGCTTCGTCGCGCCATGGTGGAGTCCGTTTTGTTTCGGCGTCGGGGCGTTGCTGCTTGCGATGTGCGCGGCGCTCGCGGCGTCCTACATCGCCGTGGAGGAGCGGCGCACGGAGCTCGCCGCGGACT
>CAZEPH010000021.1:0-14619 GCA_964514075.1 uncultured bacterium
CACGGGCAGTTGATGCGCGCCCACTGCGCGTCCTGGAATCCGAGATTCACGCCCGCGTCCAGCTTGTGACGCGGCGGCCACGTGCGGGTGAGCTTGTAGTCCACGAGCCACGTTTGCAGGTACCGGTTGCGCCAGTCGGGCCCCTCCGACGTGCTGTCGCCGCTGCCGTAGAAATACTGCACGCGCGTGATGTCGTCGGCGAATCCTTGGTCGTAGCGGAACCAGATCTTGCCGTTCACGTCGCGCTGCTCGCCCACGAACGTGCGCGCGACGCGCAGTTCCTGGTATCCGATCTTGCCAAGGGCCTCGGTCCAACTCAGCGAGAGCGTGTTGTTGTCACCCAGCTGCGTGGTGTAGCGATCGAGCGCGCGACTCCACTGCCACGGGTAGTTCGGTGAGAGGCGCGTCAAATCACCGACCGCCGCGTCGCCGAAGCCTTGGTTGATCTGCACCCGCTTCGAGAAGAACAGTTTGAATTTGCGTCCCGCGTGCGGCGTCCACGTGCTGTTCATGGCGAGCCGCCAGATGTTGTCCTGCCGCGGCGTGAAGAACCGGCCGTACGTAAAGTCGTGTCCTAGCAGGGCGTCGGTGTATCCGGAGTGAATGCGCAGGTCGGGCGAGATGTCCGTGATGCTCGGCAGATAGGTGTTCGACAGATCCGCGCCGGCGTTGAGGTAGAACGTCTTCTCTCCCGGCAGACGAATACCCAGCGCGGGAAGCACTTTCGCGAGCAACAGGTCGGGTCCGCCGAACTGCAGGTCCACGTTGTCCTCGCGGAATCCGCCGCCGAAGGGCATATGGTCGCTCTGCACGCTCACGAATCCGCTGTACCGCTGCGGATTCCCTTCCTTCATCGTGACGCGCACCACGCCCGAGAGCGCGTCACTGAACTCGGCTTCGAACCCGCCGGAGATAATGTTCAATTCCTGCACTGCGCGCGGCGAGAGCGCGCTCTGGATCGGCTTGCCCGTGAGAGCGTCCTTCTCGCGCACGCCTTCCGTGTAGTAGACGACTTCGTCTGCGCGGCCGCCGCGAATGTGAATCTCGTTGTCTTGCTGCACGACACCGGCTTGCTTCTGGATCAAATCCTGCACGCTTTGCAGCGGCGTGTTCTCGATGTCCTCGGCGAGCAGGGTCTTCTGGCTCGTCGGCGTCTTGACCTCGACGAGCGGGCGCTTCCCGGACACCTCGATGCCGCGCGTCTTGATGACTTGCGGGCGCAGGGACACGTTGGCCGTGGCGCGGCCGCTCACGGTGACGGACACGGATCGAGTGAGGATGTCGTAGCCCACGTGGTTGAAACGGAGTTCGTACGATCCGGGCGCGAGATCTGAAATGCTGAACCGGCCGTCGGCATCCGTGAACGCTCCGCGCTTGAGCGAGGGGATCTGCACGGCCACGCCGGATAGCGCGTCGTTGGTGGAGGAATCCGTGACGCGCCCCGCAATGCTGCCCGTGGCCTGCGCCCCTGCGACGCGCGCGGCGACGCACAAGCACAAGACAACGAGAACCACTAGCCGGTGTGCGGCGGACACTCCGCGGCTCATGGACGTCTCCGGTGAGAAACGGGGGTGATGGCGGGCGGGGGCCCGCGCAAAGTGCGCGGCAACGTATCAGCCGCGCGCGACGCGGGTCAAGCGACGATCTACAGGCCGAGCAGGTACGAGAGTTTGACCTGAATCTGCCCCTCGCCCGGCGCGGTGAGCGCGTGCCCCACGTCCCGCAACGGCACGAACGCGCCGTCGCGCGCGTCTTCGTCCGCGTACCGGTTCTCCGACCACACGACGTACACGAGCGATCCCGGCGAGTACTCCCAGCGCATCACCACCGTACCGCGCAACGAGCGGTCATCGAAGTTCGGGGCGCCGTCGTAGGCGATCGGGTCGAACGCGTACGCCATCGGCCGCGCGAGCCGCGCGAACGACCCGTACCGTCCCGACGCCACGAACGGCTGCGTGTACAACTGCACGCTGAGCGTCGGCGAGAGCGTCACGTTCGCGCGCAGCGTGAGGTCCAGCACGCGAGAGTCGAGCGAGCCGAACACGGACGTCGTGTCGTCGAGATTCTCCACCCACTGCGCGTTGATGTCGTCGTGCGAGTAGCTCGGATAGAACCCGATGCTCACGTTGGTGCGTGGTCGCCAGTCGACCCACATTCCCACGGACAGGCCGTGCGATCCGCCCGCATTGTGCCACTGGCTCACGTTGCCGCCGAGCGAGACCGCCTTGCGGCCGTCGGTGTTCACGTTGAACCACTGCCAGTGGCCGTCCGGTGTGAGCGTCGTCCAGGCGCCGCGTGTTTCGCGATCGTCGAACGAGGCGAAGCCGAACCCACCGCCGCCGCCCACAAACCAGTTGTTCGTGAGCATCGAGTTCACGTTCGCGTCCACCTCCGAGCTCAAGCGCACGCCTGCGGTGTTCCACTCATGATTCGTGGAGACGTTGACGCGGTAGCTGCGGAAGATCTTCCCCGGCTTGTCGTGCCGCCATTGCATCCAGCCGAAGGCGCGCTCCTTGTCCGAGCGCTGCATGTAACCCAGGTCGTTCAAACGCGCCGTCGACGAGAAGCGGCGGTAGAGCAGGTTGACGCGCGAGTGCGCCCCCCCCAGCTTCCACGCTTCGAGCGACACCACGCTCCCGAAACGCGTGGCGTCGTCGATCGGCGCCCAGGTGCCGATGCCGCGTCCGGCGAACTGGTAGCGCGAGTCGGGCGTCTTCAGGAGCCAGTCCACGCCCATCGTGTGCGAGGCGCTGGCGCGATCGGGCCGCGACGCGCGCGTTCCCATGAAACCGAGCGACGAGCCGTTGCCGAACACGTCTTGCTGCACGCGCACCACCTCGTAGTCGCCGTTCGGCCCGCCGTCGGGACGCGTGAGCGCGCTCAAGAACGCGACGGATGTTCCCCTCGTGGACTTACCCGTGATCTTCCCCGCGGCGGTGATCGGCTCACGGCCGATGCGGCGCGAGTAGAACTGATAGAACCCCGGGCCGCCGTCGGTGCCAACGGTCGCGGGCTGAAACAGACCGGAGCCTTCGAGAAAGAACGGGCGCTTCTCGGGGAAGAACGTCTCGTACGGCCCGAGGTTGAGCACGGCGGGATCCGCTTCGACCTGACCGAAGTCCGGGTGCACCGTGCCGTTCAGCGTGTACGCGGACGCGAGACCGTACGTGAGGTCGAACCCCGCGCGGCCGTCGCCGGAGATGTCGGTGCCCGCATCGTTCTGCGTGCGCGAACCGATCGCCACGACGTATGGCACCACCTCGAACAGGCGCGCGGGGTGCACGCCGGCGATGCCCGTGAGATGACCCTGCTGCGACATCAAACCGGTGCGGCTCTTCGCCCAGAAGAAGTTCGCGGAGGTCTCGTTCGCGCGGCTCAGGTAGCGCGACACGCTGAAGCCCCATGTCTGCGCGTCCGCGACCGGAAAGCGGATCTGTGTAAACGGGATACGGAACTCCGCGCTCCAGCCTTGGGACGAGTGCGCCACGATGCCGTCCCACACACCGTCCCACGATGCATCGAACTGCGCGTCGTTGCTGATCAGCGCGTCCTGCTTCACGCCCGAGGCATTGAGCGAGAACGAGTAGCCGGTGCGCCTGTCGTGAAACGGATCGATGTACACGCTGATCCAGTCCGACTCGCTGTCTTCGTCGCGCCGCGTGAGGAGGCGCTTGATCTTCTCGGGCTCGGTGTCGAACGCGGTCACGCCGACGTAGATTGCCGCGTCGTCGTAGAGAACGCGCGCCTCGGTCTGCTGCCGGGCGGGTTGCCCTTCGTCGGGATCCCGTTGAACGAATCCGGAGACGGGCTGGGCGTGCTGCCAGCAGGGGTCGTCGAGGCGGCCGTCGATGGACGGTGCGTGCGGATTCACGCGATGGGCGACAACGTTGCGGGAGGTGCTGTCGGGGTCGCCGGACGCGGCCAGCGCCGCGCCGCTGACGAGCACTGTGGCGCCGACAAGAGCGGCGCCACCGAACTGTGTGGGTGTCATGGGGGGAACACTCCGGATCGACGTGAGGGGTGGAGTGGCTGCGCGTTCTATTTCACGCGCACGCCGGTAGACGCGACACTACGAGGCCGGGTTGCCGGCGGCGAAGCGACGCGAGCGGCCCACCGCGAACGCTCCGAGTCCGCACAACACGAGCACCGGAACGATCACCCACCGATTGAATCCCGCAGGCCACACGCCGAAGCCGACCTCTGCATCCGCCCTCGCACCCGCCGCACGGCTCGCAACGCGCACGTGATAGAGGCCGCTCGTGGGCGGAGTCGCGCGTACCGTGTACTCGCCGGGAAATCCCGCGTCGTGTCGGACGTCGGCTTCGGGAAAGACGGGCGTCCTGCGTCCGAACAAGCCTTCGCGCTCGATCGCCACCGTGAGCGGGCCCTCCAACGGGGCGTGCGACGCGCGGTCGATCACCGACAGCGCGAGCGTCAGTTCCTCGTTGGCGTGCGGACGGCGCGGGATCATCTCGATGCGCACGTCGTGGCGCGGAAACCACGCCAGCATGTGCACCGACGGTTGCGCGAACGGCGCGCGCGCGGCGGCGGGCACGAGCCACAACAGCGCGCTCGCCGCGGCGAGAAGGAGCGTCTTCATATGACGGCCACGCTAGGCAGGGCCGCGCGGCGTGTCAACACGACCGCTCTTGCCGTGACCCGCGAGCGGGCTTACGCTTTCGCAACTTGTCCTGCACCTGCTGGAGGTTGCCATGCGCCCTTCGCTCCTCGCACTGCCTATCGTCGCACTCCTCGGTCTTGCTCCGCAGATCTCCCGCGCCGATTGCCTCACAGGCGCACGCGCCTATCTCACGTGGTCCACCGCCGACGTCCAATCCGACCTGCCCGCGCCCGGCGATATCGCGACGTTGTACGTCCGGCTCGAGGGGGCCGCGTCCTTCAAGGGCGGCGAAATCGAACTTGTCTGGAGCCCCGCCGGCGACGACACGTGCTTCGCGCACATCGGCACATCGTTTCGCACGAGCGGCGACTGCACGTACCTGAATCGCGGCACAACGATCCCGGTGGTCACCGTGGATGAACCGGGGAACTACCACGTCGCGTGGTCGAACACGGAAAGCAACGAAGTGTGCGCAAGCGGCGGTAACGCGATCGCGCTTCAGTTCGAGCTAGACGGCTGCGCCGATCCGACAGGCTGCTTCGTGCTGAAGTACATGCAGATCATCGACGGCGCCAACATCCCGGTACCGGTTACCGTCTGCGGGACCACGGCCACAGTGCAGGGCGGCTCGAGTTTCTGCAGTGCGACGAACCGGCCGCCGGTGATCACGCCGGTGCCAGACTTCCAGACCATTGCGGGACAGACGCTCACGTTCAGCGTGTTCGCCAGCGACCCCGACTACGACGCCGTCACGCTGAGCGCAAGCCATCTTCCACCTGGGTCGACGTTCTCCGGCAGCGTGTTCACGTGGATCAACCCGGTCGTGGGCGAATACACCGTGGGCTTCCTCGCAGTGGATCCGTTCGGCGCCGCCGCCGCCGACAGCACGCACATCAGCGTTTTGCCCGACGACGTGAACCACCCGCCCGTCCTCGCGCCGATCGCGGACACGCGCGTCGTGGAAACACAAACGCTCTCGATCTTCGTCACCGGCAGCGACGTCGACGGCGACGCGCTGACGTACTCGGCGGATCTGCTGCCGCCCGGCGCGACGTTCATCGGACAATCGATGTCGTGGACGCCGCCCATCGGGGCAGACGGAACGTATAGCGCCGTATTCCGCGTCACCGACACGGGCGGCTTGTTTGCTACGGACTCGGTGACCATCAAGGTGACGCCGCTCGGCACGGGTAACGCGGACGCCACCGCCGCTCTCAGTTTCGCGCCCGCCGGCGTAACGTCGTTCCTGCCGAATCCCTCGGCGACGGTGAAGGTCTACATTCGCCTGGAGAACGCGGGCTCGTATGCGGGCGGTGAAGCGGACCTCACGTGGTTTCCGCCGCTGGATCAACAATCGTGTCTCACGCACAGCAGCACGCAATATCGCAACTCGATCGACTGCACGTACCTGAATCGTGGCGCGACCACGCCCATCGTGACGTCGGACGAGCCCGGGCATTTCCATGTCACGTGGTCCAACAGCGTGGCGAACGTCTCGTGCGCTGCGGGCAATGCCGTCGTGATGTTCTTCGACCTCGGCGCGTGTCTCGAACAAGATGCCTGCTTCACGCTCACATCGATGAAGGTGTTCGACGCACTCGGCACGCTCACCGACGCGCGCCTCGCCGGGCAGACCGCCGTCCTCAACAACGGATCGGACTTGTGCGGGCAGGTGAACCACTCGCCGGTGTTCCTCGACCCCGTGCCCGATCAAGAGGTGACCGAAGCGCAGACGCTCACGTTCTCGGTGCTGGCGGAGGACGCCGACGGGGACTCGCTCACGTACGAGGTGCGTCCTCTGCCCGAGGGCGCAGCGTTCGCCGATCGCACGTTCACGTGGACGCCCGCGGTCGGACAGGCCGGCGCGTACGACGTGGAGTTCCGCGCGACCGATCCGCTCGGCGCGCTCGCCACGGACCGAGTGACGATCACCGTGAATCCGATTACCGACGTCATCTTCGTGGACGGGTCGAGCCCGTGTACGCCCTGCGACGGCAACTCGTGGGCGACGGCCTACCATACATTCACCGAAGCGATCGGCGACGCGCAGGCAAACGCGCACGACAGCATCTTCGTGGCGGAGGGCCGGTACTTCGAGCAGAACCTGCAGCCGCCGACGACGACGATCATCCAGGGCGGATACCCGCGCGGCGGCGGCGAGCGCGACGTGTCCGCGCACTTCGCGATCATCGAAACGCCCGCGCCGAACGCGTCTTTGCCGATCCTCAACATCCAAAACAGCCGCGTGACGGTGGATGGTGTGGTGACGACGGGCATCCGCGCGGGCAACAGCGTCGTGGTGGTGGCGGCGGACAGCGTCGCGTTGCGATCACTCATCGTGTCGGGGAACGCGGGGTTGGATAGCGCGGCTGTCACCGTTCTGCGCGGACGCGCGGTGAGTTTGGACCGCGTGCTGATCGCCGGAAACGCGATCGCGTCGTCTGGCCAAGCGCTCGTGTACGTGGCGGCCGGCGCGAAGGTCGCGCTCGACGACTGCACGATGTCGCACGACTCGACAAGCGTGGCCGGCGGACCGAGCGGATTGCTTGCGGCCGGCGACGTCCACATCAACAACACGATCATGTGGGGGCTCCGCCCGCTCGGCAACGCGGTGATCAACGTCCCGCCCGGCGGGAACGTCGCCGTGACGTACAGCGACGTCGCGCACGGGTGGACGGGCGAAGGCAACGTGGACCTGCTGCCGTCGTTCTGCTCGCCGCGCCAGCGACGCTTTGGTCTGCACACCACCTCGCCGCTCGTGGGCATCGGCCGGGGCGGCACAACCATCGGCGCGTACGAGGTCGAATGCCTCGGTCCCGCCGAGGAGGATGCGCCGTGGATCGACACGAGCCCGTGGCACGCGCCCGTCCCCACCGCGGTGGACGATGCGCCGCGCGCGACGTTGGCGCTCGCGGCGCCGACCGTCGCGCGCACACCGGTTGCCGTGACGTTTGCATTGCCGTCAACCGGACCCGCGACCTTGGAGGTATTCGATGTGCACGGCGCGCTCGTCCAGCGACTCGCGGCCGGGGATCTTCCCGCGGGGCCGCACACGCGCACGTGGCTCTTGGATCGCACCGACGGACACCGTGTGCCGTCCGGTGTGTACACGCTGCGTTTGTTTGCGCGCGGAGACGCCGCCGTCCGCCGAGTCTACGTGATGCGCTGATCGCAGCGAGGGAGTAGACTCGGCAACCGCCGCGCGGGCCTGTTCGTCATACGGACCGCGCGGCGGTCGGCCGATACCCACTTCCTCGGACAGGACAGCACACCCATGGTGCGATGGTTCATGCGAGCGTGCATGTGTGCGGCGCTCGTTGCCTCTTCGGTGGCTCACGGTGCACCCGCACGCGATGCATCCTCGAGCGGCCTCACGGTGCACGAACACGTTCTCGCGAATGGACTCCGGGTTTTGCTCATCCCCCGCCACATCACGCCGACAGTCTCCTGCGCGTGGGTGGCCCACGTCGGTTCCGCGAACGAACGTCCGGGTATCACGGGCATCTCGCATCTCTTCGAGCACATGATGTTCAAGGGTACGCACGTCATCGGCACGCGCGACTACGCAAAGGACGTCGCGCTCATCGCCGAACAGGAGGCCGTGCAGGATTCCATTCGCGCGGAGTTGTCGCTTCTGCGGCAACGGCGGCGCGACGGGCTCATCGACGACGTCGCGTCGATCGACAGCCGGACGCCGCGCATGACGCAGCTCGAGGCGCGCTTCGACGCGCTCGTCGCCGAGCAGCGCGCGAACATGGTGAAGAACGAGTTCGACCTCGTCACGTCGCGGAACGGCGCAACCGGAACGAATGCGTTCACGAACGAAGACGAGACCGTGTACTTCTACACGCTGCCGGCGAACAAGCTGGAGTTGTGGTTCTGGATGGAAGCGGACCGTCTGACCAATCCTGTGTTCCGCGAGTTCTACTCCGAGCGCGACGTGGTGTACGAGGAGCGCCGGCGCTCCGTGGAATCCACGCCGACCGGGAAGTACGACGAGTCGTTCGACGCCGTGTTCTGGGATGCGAGTCCGTACTCCTGGCCCGTGATCGGCTGGCCGAGCGACGTCGCGAACATCACCAAGGCGCAGGCGGATGAATACTACTCGCTCTTCTACCAACCGCAGAACATCACCGCGGTACTCGTCGGCGATTTCGATCCGGCCGTCGCACTGGCATACGCGAAGAAGTACCTCGGATCGATTCCGCCCGGCGCGCGCCGTCCGCCGGAGATGATCACGAGTGAAACGCGCCAACTGGCGGAGAAGCGCTTCTACGGCGAGGCCGAGACGAATCCCGGTTGCACGCTGCGATGGCACACCGTGCCGTACACGCACCGTGACGTCGCTGCGTTGGAAGTGCTCGCGAACATTTTCAACGGACCAACGGGCCGCCTGCAACGCAGCGTCGTCCTGGGCGGCGGACCCGCCACGCAGGCCGCGTCCGACCAAGATCAGCGCAAGTATGAAGGCATGTTCGAGATCATCGGCGAAGCGCGCGACGGAAAGACCGGCGAAGATGTCGAGCGCGCCATCCTCGCGGAGATCGCGAAGCTCCAAAGCACGCCCGTCGCCGCCGAGGAACTGCAGCGCGTGAAGAACCGCTACCTCGCCTCCACGTATCGCCAACTCGTCACGAATCAGCAGATCATGTTCCGCTACGCGAACGCGGACGGCCGTGGGAATTGGCGGCAACCCGAGATACTCGATCGCGCGGTGCAGGAGGTGACCGCCGAGGACGTACAGCGCGTGGCGCGCCGGTATTTCACACGGGAGAATCGTGCGGTCGCGATTTGGTCGCGCACGCCGTCGTCGGAAATCGGCACAACGGGGAAATCGCAATGAGACGCGCCGTCGCTGTCTGCACGCTGCTCGCAGTGGCGCCGTGCGCGCATGCGGGCGAGGGAATCGTGGATCGCCCGGAGAAGCTCTCCTACGCGCCACTCTCGTACACGCCGCCGCGCGCCGCGGACCATCGCATCACGCTCCCGAACGGCGTCGTGGCCTACCTGGTGCCGGATCGGAGTGTGCCGCTCGTCACAGTACAGGTGATGATGCGCGTCGGTCCGGACGTCGACCCGGCGGGCAAGGAGGGTCTCGCGGAGACCGCGATGTACTTGCTCGGGCGGGGGGGAACGTCGACGCTCACCGCGGAGCAATTCGAGGACAAGGTCGCTTTCCTCGGCGCACAGCTCGAAACGAACCTCGGGGGCGCCACGCTCAACCTGCTGGCGAAGGATCTCCCGAGCGGTCTGGCGCTCCTCGCCGACTGCTTGCAGCATCCGCGTTTTCAGGCTAATCGCCTCGCGCTCCGCAAGGACCAGCAGATTCAGCAAATGAAGGAGCGCAACGACAACTCCGCGTCAATCGAAGCACGCGAGTGGAGCGTGCTCATGCGCGGCGACGACCATTGGACGAACCGCTTCTCGACGCAGGCATCGATCAGCTCGATCACCGAGGCGGACCTGCGAGCGTTTCACGCGCGCTATGTCGGTTCCGCGAACTTTCTTCTCGCCGTGTCCGGCGATTTCGATCGCCGGCAGATGGTGCAGACGCTCACGCGCACGTTCGGCGCGTGGCCGTTGCGCGCGGAGCGGCCGCCGCACGCGCCCGGCCCCACGGTGCCGGCCGCGCACGGCTGGTTCATGGTGAACAAGGACGTGAACCAGGCGCGCGTGTCGATCGGCCTGCGATCGATCCGGCGCGACGATCCCGACTACTTCGCCGCTCTCGTGATGAACGACATTCTCGGCGGCGGCGGATTCACCGCGCGTCTCGTGAATCGCATTCGCTCGGACGAAGGGCTGGCCTACCAGGTCGGGTCCGCGTTGCCCGATGCGCCGTACTATCCGGAGCCGTGGCGCATCGTGATGCAATCGAAGGTGCGGTCCACCGCGTACGCGATCGATCTGGCGCTGCGCGAAGTGGCGCGGATCCGCGACTCGCTCGTGACGGACGACGAATTAGGAACGACGAAGAACGGGTTCATCGAAGGGTTTCCGGCGCGGTTTGCGTCGGCGCCGCAGATTGCGTCAGCCCTCGCGATGGAGGAGTTCACGGGGCGGTATGCGACGGACCCCTCATACTTCGCGACGTATCGCGACAAGGTGCGTGCCGTGACGGCCGCGGACGTGCACCGCGTGGCGCGGCGCCTCCTCGATCCGTCGCAGTTCGCGGTTCTCGTGGTCGGCAAGACCGCGGACGTCGCGCTCGGCGACGGCAAACACCCGGCCTCGATTACGGCGCTCGCCGGCGGGCAACCGGTTCTCCTGCCTTTGCGCGATCCCCTGACGATGCTGCCGGTCGCACAACCGTAGGAAGGGAGCGCTCCCCGCGAGGAGGAGTGGACAGCCGGCGGAGGAGCGTCGTGAGGCCGTCCCATTGCTTCGAGCCCCTGTGGAGCTCGCCGACGTGCGTGTAGCGCACGACGCCGTCGCGATCGAGCACGATGAGCGTCGGCCACGCGTGCACGCCGAACGCGCGCCACACCGACCACGAGTTGTCCAGTGCGACGGGATACCGAATGCCGCGCTTCTTCACCGCGCGGGCGACGTTCTGCGCGTCGCGCTCATGCGCGAACTCCGGCGTGTGCACGCCGATCACCACGACGCCGTCCTTCGCGAACTCCGTGTGTATCTCCCGCACCGCGGGAATCGAACGCACGCAGTTGATTCAGCCGTAGGTCCAGAATTCCAGCACGATCACGCGGCCGCGTAGGTCGGGGCGTCCGTTGATCCACGTATCACTCGCCAGGCTGCGCACCGTGTCGGGTACGCGCGGAGGCGCCATTCCCACCGCCGCGAGAACGAGCGCCAACGCAAACGCGTTCATCCCGCGCGCTTCTTCACGTACAACGACTCGACGTACGATCCATACCCGTTGTACATGACCGTCTTCCGCTTCTCACCCGTGCCGATCATCTTCTCGCTCGCTTGAGACCAGCGCGGGTGCGGAATCCCCGGATTCACATTCGACGTAAAGCCGTATTCCGCCGGCGCCAGGTCGTTCCAGAACGTGGACGGCTGTTTGTTTACCAACTCGATCAACACGATCGACTTTGCGCTCTTGTACCCGTATTTCCACGGCGTCACGACGCGAATCGGCGCGCCGTGTTGCGGCGGCAACGGGTGACCGTAAATGCCCGTGGCGAGCAGCGTGAGTTCGTTGCGCGCTTCCGCCATGGTGAGCCCCTCGTAGTACGGCCACGGATACCACGTTGCGCGCTCCTGATTCGGCGCGTCCTTGGGCCGCAGAAAGCTCACGAACCGGACGTGCGTGGCCTCCGGTTTGGGGTCCACCTTGTCGAGGAGCGCACTCAGCGGAAAGCCGGTCCACGGCACGGCCATCGCCCACGCTTCCACGCAGCGATGCCGGTACAGACGTTCTTCGAGCGGCATCGCGCGTTCGAGGCGATCGATGTCGAACGTTTGCGGCTTGCTGCACAGACCGCGCACTTCCACGGTCCACGGACGCGTCACGAAGTTCTGTGCGAGCTGCCAGACGCGCTCCTTCTCCTCGGTGAACTCGTAGAAGTTGTTGTAGCGCGCCGCGACTTTCTCGTCGGTGAGCGCGCGGTCGAGGACGTACTGGGCGTTGCGCGCGGCGGGGTACGCGGACGATCGCAGCGACGGCGTGGCGGGCGCGAGGCTGAACGGACGGCTCGGCGCACCGGGACGGGACGGCGCCGCGAGCGCGCCCGCGGCGCTCAGCACCACCCCCGCGGCACCGATCCCCACGGCTTCCAGAAATCGGCGCCGGTTGAGATACGTCTCTTCGGGGGTGACCTCGTCGCCGCGCGGCTCGAAGGGGCGCGGTTTGCGAATGAACGTCATGGCCCGTGGTCCTTTCTGCGAAGCGGAGCGTGCGCGACTGTAGCACGCCGTTGCGGGAAGCATGTGGCGGTTGTACGGTCAATGCGCACCCTTTCGTGGAGGTTCCCCGTTATGCGACGTGCTTTCCTGCTCTGCGCCATTCTCGCGCTGCCAGCGCCGTCGGTCGCGGTTCTCACCTACGTTCTCTCCGACACGGGCCTCGAGCCGCCGCAATGGGAGAGTGGCCGCAGCGAAATCACCATCGCCGACGTGAACGGCGACGGTCATCCGGACGTGCTCACGCTCGGCGATCACGGCAATCCGCTGATCGGCACGCAGGAGCACGGACTCATGACGTGGTTCGGCAACGGCGCCGGACAGTGGACCTACGCACGCTGGGGCGAATTCGGATACGGCGGTGTTGACGTTGGCGATCTGAACGGCGACGGGCTCGCCGATGTGGGGTACGCCATGCACCACAACTACGGCGGCGACGATGCGGGCGATCAGTTGATCGAGACGTCGCTCGGTAACGGCACGGGCTTGTCGTACACGCCGTGGGACGACGGACTCGCCACGCACGGCGAAACGTACGGCATGTTCGGCGTGGTGTTCGCGGACGTCGATGTGGACGGCCGCCTGGACATCGCGGTGAACTCGTTCGGGTGTTGCAACGGCGTCGTCGTGTATCGCAACAACGGCGACGGCACGTGGTCCTTCCTCTTCGGCACGGGCAGCGGCAACAGCACGGAGGACATCGCCGCCGGAGACGTCAACAACGACGGCTATCCCGACCTCGCCACCGCCGTGCAAGCCGGCACCGTGTGGCTGAACGACGGCACGGGGCGCTTCACGCGCGCCGACGCCAATCTCCCGAGCGGCGGCAACCTCGGGCACGAAGGCGTCGCGCTGGGCGACGTGACGGGAGACGGCGCGGACGATCTCGCGTACGTGGACGGCGGCGCACCGAAGGTGTGGACGCGTCTCTCGAGCGGACAGTGGCAGAACGTCGGCAGCGGCCTCCCATCGAGCGGATCGTTCGAGGCCGCACAACTCGCGGACATGGACGGCGACGGGGACGTCGACCTCGTCGCGCTCGGCAATGGGCGCATGCGCGTGTGGCTCAACGCCGGCGGCGCGAGCACGTGGACGCTCGACACGCAGCTCACGCTCCCCTCGCCGGGCTACTACTCGTCGATCTCCCGTCCGGTCGACGTGGATCACAACGGACGCCCCGACGTCGCGCTCGTGACGGAATCCGGCGGACGGAATCACCCGCACGTGGCGCGCGAGACGTCGGTGGCAAGCGCCCTCGGCGTGACCGCGCGCACGCCGCGCGGCGGCGCTGTGCACCTCGTGGGATCGGTGCGGTCGATCGAGTGGCTGGCCGCCGTGCCTGCCGCGGACGCCGGCGCGACGGTGGATCTCGAGTTGAGCGTGACGGGACGCGACGGCGAGTGGATGCCGGTGGCGAGCGGCCTGCCGAACAACGGGCATTACCAGTGGACCGTGCCGACGTTCGCGCCGAGCGACTCGTGCTACATCCGCTACACTGTGCACGGCGCCTCGAGCGGCGTCGTCGTCGCGATCTCTCCCGTGGCGTTTGCGATACACGGCGGACCGACCGCGGCGCAGGAAGCGGCGCACGACCGGGCGAGCGTGCGTGTCACGCCGAGCGCGACGCGCGGCACGATGCGCATCGACGTGCCGGAGGGCGTCCGCTCGATCACCGTGCACGATGCGCGCGGCGCTCTCGTGCGCACGCTCGACGTGTCGCCGTCGCTCGCGTGGGATGGGTGCGATGCGCGGGGCGCGCGTGTCGCGTCGGGCGTGTACGTGGTGCGCGCGGGCGCGCGTACTGCACGCGTCGTGCGCTGGAAGTAGCGGTTCGCCCAAGGTAGCGACGCGCGTACGACCACCGCACTCTGGATCGCGCGCGTGACGTCGCGCATAGTGGCAGGTGAGCACCCGGCTCCACCCGCGTGTTGTCAAAGGGGAGCAGCAGCGGCGAGAGGATCACCCGGAAGAGACTCGGAGCCGGGCGTCGGAACACAGTGAGGGGCGACCCACTCGGGCCGCCCCTCATCGCTTTCGAGTCGTCGCGTGCTTGCCCGTGTCGCCCACCGAGCGGACGGACCGGCTTGAGACCTTATAACGCCGACGAGGTAATGGCCCTCTTCAAGCAGCAT
>CAZEPH010000022.1:0-14552 GCA_964514075.1 uncultured bacterium
CGTCGTACGTGCTCTCGCGCACGTTCGGAAACTACGAGGGTCTCTTCGATTCACGCCTGAACACTCTCTACCCGAACGCATCCGGGCTGTACGATGTGGTGGATCTGCTGATCGACGCGACAGGATTGCTCCCGAATGACCGGACGCACATCTTAAAAGTCGCGGGCAGCCGCAGCATGGGCCACGGAGCGACTATTGGAGCGGTCGGCGTCGTGGAGAGCGGCATGCCCCTGAGCGAACTCGGAGGGTCCTCGTACGGTCCGCCGTATTATCGGTTCATCGGCGCGCGAGGCTCGCACGGGCGGGCGCCGGCGCTCTGGGATCTCAGTGTAAGGATCGGCTACCAGATTCCCGGCGCGGCACGCGGTTCGATGACTCCGCGACTAACCATCGACGCGTTCCACGTCGCTAGTCGGCGCAAGGCCGTTCGTTACGACGAACTCCATTACCGGGCGCTCGACTCCTCCGGAAACGAGATCGACGCGAATCTCAGCTACCGCAACCCCCTGGCCTTCCAGCCCCCCATGCAAATCCGCCTCGGATTCGAGACGGCTTTCTGAGGGCGCTTCCCTTCGGCCATCGAGGCCGGCGCGGCAAGGAACGCGGCTGGGATAGAGGGGGCGATGAGCGTGTCTGACACGCGCGAAGACCTCCCGCCGGGACGTATCTCCCGCCGGCACGTCGTCGCGGTGTTCCTCGGCAACGGTCTCGAGTTCTACGACTTCCTGACGTTCTCGTACTTCGCGGTGTACATCGCGCGCACGTTCTACCCAGCAGGCAGTCCTTCCGCGGCGTTGCTCGCCACGCTCGCGACGTTCGGCGCGGGGTTCCTGACGCGGCCGATCGGCGCGGTGGTGATCGGGGGAATGGGGGATCGCATCGGCCGGAAGCCGGCGATGATCTTCTCGTTCACGCTCATGGGCGTGGCGATCGTGGGCTTGGCCTTGACCCCGTCGTATGCGTCGATCGGTCCCCTCGCGCCGGCGGCGGTTCTGCTGTTTCGCCTCCTCCAGGGATTCGCCCTCGGAGGCGAAGTGGGACCGACGACGGCGTTCATGGCGGAGGCGGCACCGCCACACCGTCGCGGCCTGTATCTCTCCATGCAGTACGCGACGCAGGACGGTGCGGGCCTGACGGCAGGGCTCGTCGGCACGACGCTCGCCGCGCTTCTGAGCGATCAGGAGCTGCAGCAATGGGGGTGGCGCGTCGCTCTGCTCTTGGGCGCGTCTATCGTGCCGTTCGGAATCCTCCTGCGCCGCACGCTGCCGGAAACCCTCGTGCTCACCCCTTCGCCGGTCGGTCCGCCTGTGACGCGCGCGAGCTTGCCGCAGCGCGTGCGGCCGCACCTCCGCATCGTGGTGTTCGGCCTCATGATGCTCACTGCGGGAACGATCGGTGCCTACACGCTTGGCTACATGACGACCTACGCGCTCGACACCCTTCGTCTGCCCGCGACGATTTCCTTCAGCCTGACCATCCTCAACGGCGCGATGTCCATTCCGTCCGAGATATTGAGCGGCTGGCTGTCGGATCGATTTGGCCGGAAGCCTGTGATGATCGTTCCCGGAGTGCTCCTCCTCCTGTCGATCTTTCCATGTTTCTGGGTCATCGATCACTGGCGCAGCCTGTGGGCGCTCTACGGCGCGGAGGCCGTCATGGCCGTCCTCGCATCGCTGTCCGCCGTCCCCGTCATCGTCACGATCACCGAGTCGCTCCCCGAACACATTCGCTCCGGCGCGGTGGCGACGATCTATGCGTTCGCCATCTCGATCTTCGGGGGATCCACGCAGTTCGTGATCAAGCTGCTGATCGACCGTACCGGCAATCCGCTCGCGCCCGCGTACTACTGGACCGGAGCGGCGATTGTAGGTCTGATCGCGATGATCCTCGTCGCGGAGTCCGCGCCGGTCCGCCGGTTGGGGGCTGGTGGGTCGATGAGATCTTAGGCACGTCAGTGAGGTTCAGGCGCGTACGCGTCAGTCCGTCACGAAACCAAGGCGTCGCAGGAACGCGGGCCAGCGCGGATCGGCGTGGATGGCTTGCCACTCGGGCATCGACCTCCACAGCCCCAGGCCGGAGTCGTGCTGTGCGAGGGCGCGATCCAGCCAGGCGAACGCTTCGTCCGCTTCGCCGCGGACAGCGAAGACCAGGGCAACCTGGACGGCCGCATCGCCTGCGTGTACCTCGATGAGGCTCTGCAGCGCGCGCACGGACTCCTCTTC
The DNA here is from genome assembly GCA_964514075.1 of uncultured bacterium. Lineage (GTDB taxonomy): Bacteria > Eisenbacteria > RBG-16-71-46 > CAZEPH01 > CAZEPH01 > CAZEPH01. The sequence continues at coordinate 2,223 of CAZEPH010000022.1, forward strand.
TCGTCCCAGCGAGTGGTACACGAGAGCTTCGCCGCAAAGCCGCGCCCAGTCGGCCTTCTCCTCCTGTACCGCGGCGAGCGCCTCCTCCAGTCGCCCCTGGTCTCTCAGCGCAAAGCCGAGTCCCATGTGCAACGTCGCCGTATTCTCCCCCAGCGATAGCGCAAACCGGCAGGCGCTCTCCGCCTCCTCCGCACGTCCGGCGTGGCGCAGCGCCTTGATGAGGATGATGTAGCTCGCGATGCTGAGCGGATCGATGTCGACGGCGCGTCTTGCGTAGGCGATGCTCTCATCCAAGCGATCTTGCGTGCTAGAAAACGCGCCGAGCATGCACAGCACCTCGGGATTATCCGGCGTGATCCTCTCGGCTCGCTTCAGCGACTTCTCCGCCCCGGCCCAGTCGAGGTAATAGAGGTTCACCGTGCCGAGCGCGACGTGCGCGTCCGCGAGATCGGGATCGATTTCGAGAGCGCGCATGGCCGCGTCCCTGGCGATCTGAATGCTCTCTTCGACGGCTGTGTAGCCGAATCCGCTGCGAACTGTCTCTGCCCACGAGAGGCTCGACCATGCGGCGGCGTTCCGGGGGTCCACCTCGATGGCCCGACGGAGCAGCGCGATCCCGCGCGAGAGATCGTCGCGTGTGAGTCGCAGCGTGAAGTATCGCCCCTGCAAATAGAGCCGGTGTGACTCGGGATTGCGCGTGCGGCCTTTCACGGCCCGAGCGATCTCCGCCTCAGCTTCCGCGCTGGCGGCGGTCTCTCCAAGAAGCGTCGTGCGGAGCTGTTTCACGACCGACTGCGCGATGTCGTCCTGTACGGCGAAGACGTCGTCGAGCGTGCGGTCGTACGTCTCCGACCACAGGTGATCGCCGTCCGCCACCTTCACGAGTTGAACCGCAATGCGCACGCGATTCCCCGCCTTGCGCACGCTGCCGTCGAGAAGCGTCGCGACGTTCAGCTTCTGACCGATCACCGCCGGGTCCTCATTCTTGCCTTTGAAGTGAAACGACGAGGCGCGCGCAGCGACGCGCAAGCCGCGGACCTTCGCGAGGACACCGAGGAGCTCGTCGGCAAGTCCATCGGAGAAGTACTCATCGCCCGCATCGCTGCTGTGGTTGGCGAAAGGCAGGACCGCGATGGACGGCGTCACCGCGGATCGAACGGATGTGGGCGGAGGAGGCGTGGGTGCCGCCGCGCTCTGGATCGTGCGATTCACGAGCCGTAATTCGTTCGACACGTCGAGCGCGGTTTGGAAGCGCGCGCGCGTATCTTTCTCGAGACACCGTGTGATGATGCGGTGCAGATCCCCGGGCAGATCGCCGCGCAGACCCTGCGTTGGATTCGGCGCATCGCGGAGAATCGCCGAGATCACATCGGCGGATGTCGCACCTGCGAACGGCCGCCTGCCGGTCGCCAGTTCGTACAGGATCGCGCCGAAGGCGAAGATGTCCGCTCGCGCGTCTGCTGGCTCACCGCGCAGTTGTTCGGGCGACATGTACGGCAGCGTGCCCATCACCCGACCTGGAACGGAGAGCGATGGAAGGTCGGGCGAATAGGGAATCGTCGCGTCAGAGTCGGCGTTTGGCACCGGGCTCGTCAACTTCGCCAAACCGAAATCGAGCACCTTGACGATACCGTCGCGCGTTACCATCACGTTCGCTGGCTTGAGATCACGATGCACCACGCCTCGGTCGTGCGCGGCGACCAGCGCCATGGCGAGCGGGATCGCGATGTCCAGCAGCCGCGGAAGCGGGAGGCCAGCCGACTCGACGAGTCTCTCGAGGTTGAATCCGACGACGAGTTCCATCGTGAGGAAAGGAACGCTGTCGGTTTCTTCGATCGAGTACAGCGTCACGATATTGGGATGCGTCAGCGCGGCGACGGCGCGAGCTTCGCGCTCGAAGAGCGCCAGGCGCTCGGGGTCGCTGGCCACGGCCGCACGCAGCATCTTGATCGCTACGTCGCGACCGAGACGCGGATCGTGGGCACGATACACCTCGCCCATGCCACCTTCGCCAAGCTGCACGACGATCTCGTACCGTCCGAGTCGAGCGCCGGGAGGAAAGGCCATGGCGCGAGTCTACCCGTCGCCGTGCGGGCGCGTGAAGGGAAACGCCCGTGTCGCGGGCGAGTTCGGTGTCTTCCGTTGGGCTGCTCGTGCGGCCAAGATCCGGAACCCACCGCCGGCGGAGGAATACGCGAGCACGCTGTTCCTGGACACGAAGAAATGCGTGGCCCATTCCCCCCACCGCCCACACCGTCGACGACGAGGACGGGCTCAGCCGCGCGCGGTCGGATCGGGCGCTCGATCAGATCTTCGATTTCATACACGACTTCCTATCGCCGGGCGCGCCCGACGCCGCTCGCGCATTCCTCGTCGACCTCACCGTGGAGGAGCTCTTTCTGAACATGGTGAAGCACAACCGGGACGGCCGGCACGACATAGCCATCCGCCTCGCGCGCTCCGGGTCCGCAGTGGAACTCACCGTTCGCGAAAAGGCAGCGCCCCGGCACGACGTAACGATCGCGACGATTCACCGCACCGCACCCCTGCACCGCCGCGCTCGTCTCTCCTACTGTCACTCGTTGCGCAGCGCCTCGATCGGGTCGAGCCGGGCCGCGCGCAACGCCGGCAACAAGCCGAACGCAATCCCGACAGCCGAGCAGAACAGAAGGCCGATAACGGCCCACTCGAGCGGAACGTGCGCATCGAAATGCGCGAACACGGCGACCAGGTTGCCCAGTCCAAAGCCGGCGAGGACGCCGATCACGCCGCCGATGTTGCACAACACCACCGCCTCGAAAAGGAACTGGAGCATGATGCTCTTCGACCGCGCACCGACGGCCTTGCGAATGCCGATCTCCCGCGTTCGCTCGGTCACCGCCACGAGCATGATGTTCATGATGCCCACGCCGGCCACGATCAACGCGATCGTGCCGATGATGAACGCGCCGAGCTTGACGCCGCGGCTAATCTGATTGAATTGCGTGATCAGACTTTGGCTGTTGAAGAACTCGAAGTTGTCCTCATCCGTGGGCCGCAGCCCGCGCACGTGCCGTAACACCTGGCGCGTTTGCTCGATGGCCTCGTCGATCTGCGCCGGCGTCTTGGCGCGCACCGTAATGTTCACCGTCCGCGCGAAGCCGTTGCGATCCGTGAGACCGTAGACATTCACATACGTCGACACGGGAATCAGGACATAATTGTCAAAGCCGCCGCCGAACGCCGACTTCTTCTCGTCGAACACGCCGACGACTTGATACTTCCGCCCGTCCAGAAGGATGTTCTTGCCGATCGGATCGATGAAGGGAAACAGCTTCTGGCCGATCGCGTGACCGATGACGCACACCGAACGCGCGGCCCGCACGTCCATCTGCGAGATGTTGCGGCCCAGGCCAACGTAGTGCGTATTGTTCTGCGGATACTCCGGCGTGCCGCCGCAAATGGAGACGTTCGGGTTCGTCGACTCGCCTCTGTACGACACGACAAAGCCGAAATCCCAGATTTCCGAGCCCACGAGATCCACGCACGTGACCTGGTCGCGAATGGCCTGTGCGTTCTCGAGCGTGAGCGGGGGACGCTTCATCGCCTTGCGCCGGGCCGCGTCGCCCCCGAATCCGCCCGCGGGCCACTTCTGCACTTGGAACGTTTGCGCGCCTAGCACGCTCATCTCACGCTCCAGCGTGCCTTGAATCACCGAGATCCCCGTCATCACCGCGATGATCGACGCGACGCCCGCCACGATCCCGACCAGCGTGAGCACCGAGCGAAGTTTGCTCGCCACGATCGCATCGAGCGACACGGAGAGAACGTCAGGCAGACGCATGCGATCGGCCCCAGCGATCCGTCTTACTCATGCCGGAGCGCTTCGATGGGATCGAGCCGGGCGCCGCGATACGCGGGCACCACGCCCGCCAGCACGCCGACGCCGGCCGAGACGGCAACCGCAACAGCCACGATGGGCCACGACACAGCCGCGGGCATGAGCATCTTGTTGATCACGGCGCTCAGAAGGACGGCCACCGCGATCCCGATCGTCCCGCCGAGCAGCCCGATGACCGAGGACTCGCACAGAAACTGGAGCAGGATGCTGCGCTTGGTGGCGCCCAGCGCCTTGCGAATGCCGATCTCGCGCGTGCGCTCCGTCACCGTGACGAACATCACATTCATCACACCCACCGCGCCGACGAACAGCGAGATGCTGGTCACCATGAGACCCACGAGCAAGAGCACGCCCATCATGTTGTTGAACGTCCCGACCAGCGTATCCAGCTTGTTGATGGAGAAATTGTCGGGCGCCGTGGGCCGGAGCCGGCGAATCGTTCGCATTTCCCCGATGACGGCGTACTCTAATTCGCTCAACACTTCCTGCCGCGACGCCTTGACTGCAATGCTCACGTCCTCGCGACGCGGCCCCCCGCTGAACGCTCGCACGTACGCGGTGATCGGGATGAATATTTGCCGATCGAAGTTGGGGCCACCGAGAAAACTCCCGCCCTGCTTTTCCATCACGCCGATGACGCGAAACTGCGTGCGGCCGATGTTCATCGTGTTGTTGAGAGGATTCACGGCGCCGAACAGTCCCTTTCGCACGTCGGATCCGATGACGCAGACGTTGTGTTTGCTCTCGATCTCGAACGGGAGCAGGAATCGTCCCGACTGCGGTTGCGCGTCGGAGATGACGGACTGCTTCTCGGTCGTGCCGATGATCGTGACGCCCTCCATCGTCTCCTCGCGGAACTTCACGTCGAAGTTGCCGCTCACCGACGGGTTGACGATCGCCTGGCCGCGGAACCGGTCCTCGAGGGCACGCGCCTCGCGCAGCGCGATGCCGGGACGGTTGCGATACAGAAAGAAGTCGTTCATCACGACCCACGGCATGCGCGACACGAAGATGACGTCGCTCCCGACGGACGAGAAGCTCTCGCGGAACTTGTTCTGCAACCCGTTCGCGGCCGTCATGGTGAGCACCACGGCCACGATGCCAATGATGATGCCGAGCGTCGTCAAAGCGCCGCGCGCCTTGTTGGCGCGCAGCGCGCCAACGGCAATCGGAATCGCCTCGGTGAGCCCGACGGGTACTCTCATCGCGCTTGCGCTTCCTGGTCCGCGCCGTCGTCCGTGAGCGGCTCCTTGCTGAGCGTCACCACGGCGCCGTTCACGAGGTCCTTGGAGATCGCGCGGTAGCTTCCGGTGACGACCTCATCTCCCTCCTTCAGGCCGTCGAGGATTTGAATCAGCTTGTCGCTCTGAATCCCGGTCTTGACCTGCTTCGCCACCGCTTTGCCGTTCACGACGACGAAAACAATCTCCGCGAAGCCATCCTTGTCCGCCGTGTACCGCTTCTCCGCATCCTTGCGCTCTTCGCCCTTCATGGCGAGTTGATCGATGGTGCGCACCGCGACGCTCTGAATCGGAACGCTCAGCGCTTTGCCTTCGGTCTTCGTGATGATGTCCGCGCTCGCGGTCATCCCGGGACGCAGGTCTGGGGGCGGATCTGTGATGCTGATCTTGATGGCGAACTCGGTCTTCTGCTCCGTGGAGCCTTCGCCGGAGGTGTTTGCGCTGTTCGCGATCTCGGAGACGACGCCGTTCAGCGTGCGGTCGGGCACCGCGTCCACTTCGATCTCGGCACTCTGACCGATGGCGATCGATCCGACGTCGTTCTCGTCCACGTTCACCTGCGCTTCCATCTGCGTGAGATCGCCGATCACGAGGATGACGTCCTTCTGAAACTGCGAGCCCAGCGCGATCTCACCCTGCTCCTTGCGAAGCGCGCTGACCGTCCCGGCCATGGGCGCGTAAATGGTGGTCTTCGACAGGTCGTCGCGCGCCTGCTTGAGCGCGGCGGCCGCTTGCGCGACCTGATCCTGCGCAGCCTTATAGCGCGCGACCTCCACCAGATAGTCGGCCTGTCTCGCTTCGAACGCCGACTTCGATTCGTTGCCGCTCGAGAGCAGTTCCTTCGACCGGTCGAACTCGCTCTTCGTTCGGTTCATGTTCTCGCGCACGAGCGCGGCGTTTGCCTGAGCCGCGCTGACGTTGGCGACGGCGCTCTCCACGGCTGCGAGATAGCGATCGCGCGCCAGCCGAACGAGGAGCGTGCCTTTCTCCACCCACTGCCCTTCGACGACGGCGAGCATCTCGATCTTCCCGCTCACGTCCGCGCTGATGTCGACTTTGGTCTTGGGCTGAATCGCTCCGGTCGCCGTGACCTTCTGCACGATCGTCTGCCGGTCCGCCTTCCCCGTGTGGACCACCATCGGCTTGTTCGTGCGACCGCGCGCGATGACCACGCCCACGACCGTACCGACCACGAGGATCCCCCCGATGATCCACCACACTCTCCTCTTCCTCACCATCCAGCCTCCATCCCGTCCTCGCCTATGTGCTGCATCGACACGTCGAACCGTACGAGCTGGTACGGCTGACGCCGCTACATGGTTGCCCGGCGGCGCACACGCTACACGCGCTCGGCGCGGTTGACTACAGGCCGCGCGCGCGACGCCGCGGAAGGTGCACCGCGCGGCGCGCGGAGGCTGCACGGGGGGTCGACCTCCTGACCATAGAGAAACAGACCAAAAGACCGGACACTGTGCTCACCCCTGTCCCGCACCGCAGAAAAGGAGCGAGCCATGATTGCAGATTCGCCACGCCAGGTGCGCGGCGGTGCATTAGCGCTCGTCGTCTTGTGCATCCTCTCCATCCTCCCGCCTCAAGCGACGGCCCAACCGATCACACTCACCGATCTCACACTGCTGCCCGGCGATACCGCACCCGGTCCAGCGGCAGCGGATCAAACATCTCCCGCCATCGCACGCGGAGGGGATCTCTACCTCGCCGTGTGGCAGGACACCCGCGGCGACAGCCCCGACATCTTCGCGGCGGTCCTGGGCGCAGACGGAACGCCGCTCGACACGTTACCAATGGCCATCTCGCAGGCGCCGGGGATGCAGTCGAAGCCGCGGGTCGCGTGGAATGGCGCGAACTGGCTCGTGACGTGGCAGTCGCAGATGCCGACACAGTTCTACTACGCCGCGGGCGTTCTCGGCGTGCGCGTTTCACCGCAGGGCGACATCCTCGACGCGGCGCCGATCACGATCATGGCGTATCAGAACTCGAGCGATCTTGTGTACGCCCTCGCGAGCGATGGAACGAACTGGGCGGCGGTGGTGGAAGGCACGAGCGGCGGCGAGGCCGCAGTACGCGGCGTCCGCATCGCGCCCGACGGAACCGTGCTCGATCCCGGCGGCGTCGTGGTGATCCCGGAAGCATCGTTCATCCGCTTCGGCCTAGAGTTGGGCGGAGTCCCCGGCGAGTACCTCCTCGCGTGGAGCGAGTGGCGCTCGGCGTCGAGCGACGACATTCTCGCGTACCGCCTCACGCCGACCCTGCAGAGAATCGAGACCACCGCGTTCGTCATCGCCGCGCGGTCGGTGTACGAAACGAATCCGAAGATTGCCACCGACGGCGCGAGCTTCTTCGTCGCGTGGAACCTGAACGACAACTACCTGCTGAGCGACGTGTTCGGGTCGCGCGTGTCGTTCGCAGGGCAAGTCATGGATCCGAACGGCAAGCGTTTCTCCAACGCGGGCCCCGGCAACGGGCGGAATCCGTGCGTCGCGTGGGACGGCGTGAACTGGGTTGCGGCGTGGCCGAACTACATCGGCGGCGGACTGAACGCGGGCATGATGAGTCCCGCGGGCGTGATCCTGAACCCGGGCGGCGTGAGCATGCCGGACTTGGGATGGGGTGCGATCGCCGGTGCAGCGGCCGGCGGCTTCACCGCCGTGTGGAGCGACAACAACGAGGGATCGTTCGACGTGTGGGGCGCCTCGGTCTCGGGATCGCTCGTCGCGGGCCCGCGCGTGTGCGCGTCGCTCGCCGCGCCCGAGCAAACGGCGCTCGCGCTGGCGTACAACGGCGACGGCTACCTCGCGGTGTTCCTCAGCACGCGGTCCAGCGGCAGCCGCGTCCTCGGGCAGCGGCTTGACTCATTCGGCGACGCGATCGACGCGGAGCCGTTCGAGATCGCCGGACCGGCGGGAACGCGTCTGTCTCCGAGCGTGGCGTGGAACGGTTCGCTCTATCTGGTCACGTGGTCCGACCTCACCCAGGTGTGGGCGCGACGCGTTGGAGCGGACGGCAGCCTGATCGACGCAGAGCCGATCGCGGTCATGCCGGGACAGTCCTGGTCGTGCGTCGCGGCGTCCGGCGATCTCTTCCTCGTCGTCAGCCACTTCGCGCCGGGATACCCGGAGTTCGTGTTCGTGCACGGGACGCGCATTCGCGGAACGGACGGCGTCAAGCTGGATGCAGCGCCGTTCGCGATCAGTGGAACGTACGCGCACTCCGCGCGCGTGGCGGGTGTCGGCGGGCGCTGGATCGTCGCATGGGAGCTGCACCCCTCGCACGATGACCCGCACGCGGTGGTCTCGGCGAGCTTCGTGGACCAAGACGCGTTGGTCTCCGCGGCCTTCACGGCCGGATCGTCCGGCATGTACAACCTCGCGCCCGGCGTTGGGGCGAACGGCGACACCGCGCTCGTCGCCTGGGGTGACTCACGTGACGGCTTCAACAACCTGCAGATCTACGCAAAGCGCGTGCTGGCGAACGGGACGGTGCTCGACGGAGGCGGCATTGCCGTCTCACAGGCGATCAACACGCAATCCCGACCGGCAGTGGCGACGGACGGCGAGGAGTTCGCCGTGCTCTACCACGACCAGCGGAACATCCCGACGTTCTTCGACGAGCACCTGGACGTGTATGGAACGCGCGTCACCACCGCGGGCAGCGTCCTGGACGCGGACGGATTTGCGTTCGCGAACGATCCGGTCGCCTCGGAGATCCTCGCGGCTGGGGCGGGCGGAAACGGCACCGCGCAACTCGGATGCTCGGTCTTCCGCGCGGACGCGCCCTACACGGCGTTCCGCATCGGGTTGCGCCGGTGGAACGCGCCGCCGATCACGAGCGTCGATTCGGAGAATCTGGGCGGCGCACGTATCACGCTCGCCGTTTCCACGACTACTCCACGCACCGACATCGCGCTTCGGATCACGAGCGCCGCGCGGGCCGATGTTCGCGTGGACGTGTTCGACCTGCGCGGACGTCTGGTCGCCCGCCCGTTCCACGGGGTCGTGCCGGAGGGGTCGACGGACATCGCGTGGGACGCGAGTGATTCCGCGGGGCGCAGGGTCGCGGCGGGAGTCTATCTCGTGCGCCTGCGTTCGGACGACGTCGTGGTGGACCAACGGATCATCGTCCGGTAGATCAATGGGTCACCCTTCGTCTCATTGAGACAAACACGGGAGGAGTGCACTGTCAGTCGTGCCTCCTCTCATCATCTAGCTGGTGCGCCCCTTCCGCACCGCGCATCGCACTGGAGAACACACATGTCTGCCCACCGAATCACGCCCGCACTCGCCGTCGCTGTGGCTGCAGCGATCGCCGTACCCGTTGCACGCGCGGGGTCACCGCCGCCGTTCGGATACGCGGCGGAGTTCGTCTCCACCGCAGCCGTCGGCACGCAGATGAACGCGTCCGGCGACGTCACCGGGACGTCGTACCCCGACCCGGGATGCGGCTCGTTTTGTCTGCCGACGCAGGAAACCGTCGTGTGGAAGGGCGGCACACGCATCGTTCTGCCGAGCGTGCCAGGCCTCAGTGGAATCTACGTGCGAGGAATCAACGCCGCGGGATGGGTCACCGGCCTCGCCGGATTACCGGGCACGACGACGCACGCCGTAGTCTGGAAACCGAACGGCACGACGTACACCGCCATCGATCTCGGCACGCTGCCGGGCACGACGATCTCCGAAGGGATCGGCATCGATGACGCGGGGCGCGTGATCGGGTGGTGCTCCACGCTCTCGTTCCCGCCGACCTCCGCGCCCTTCATGTGGACGGAAGCCGGCGGCATGGTCAATCTCGCGACGCAAGGTTTCCCGGTCGACAAGCCGCTCGCGATCAGCCGCGGCGGAACCGTCGCAACGCCGGGCTACTGGTACCGCCTTGGCGATCCCGCCAGCGTGCAGGCGATGACGCCCGTGCCGCAGGGGTTCCTCGGACCGAGCGCCTATGCTGGAGCGATCAACGATGCGGGCGAGCAGGTGCGGTTCCTCCCGACGACGAGCTCGGAGAACCTGCTCTATCTGTTCCGCTACCACCCGGATGGCACGTGGCAGCAAATTTCGTTCATCGGGCAGGGATTCCTCACGCAGTTCGGCGTCGGCGGCATCAACGCGGACGGCGACGTGAGCTGCACGATCCTCAGCACGGCGCGCATTGCGTACGGAACCACCGGGATGCTGCAAGACGTCACGCCGCTCCTGTCGCCGGCGTATGCCGGTGCGACGGCCTCAACCGGCGGAACGATCACGGACTCCGGCATGATCCTGGCGCAGGTGTTCATCGGGAACAGCCCGCGTCTCATGCGCCTCACGCCGGCCGCGCAGTGCACGAATGCGTGTTTGCGCTCGAGCACGGTGCAAATGAGCGCGAAGTTCATTCAAGACCCGCGCAACCCGGGAAGCTGCGGCCCGGGGATTCGTGCGTACAACAAGGTCTCGGTTCGCGTCACGGTCACGAATGAACTGGGAACGAGGTTGAGCGGCGTCACCGTGTCGGGGCGCATCCTGGACGACTACTGGACGAATGCGCCCTTCACCGCCACGACGAACAGCCAAGGCGTCGCCTCATTCGCGTACAGGGGAAACTGCGGCGTCGGCGCGATCGCTTTCCTCGTCGACAACCTCGCAAAGGCCGGTTCCACATTCGACAAGTCGACGGGCGATCTGTTCACCTTCGCCATCCCCGCGGTCGAGCCGAGTCTCGCGCTGAATGTCGCGGAAACGGATGCCGCATCGAGCCTCTCGCTGGCGACGGTCTTCCCCGCACCCGGGAACGGCACGGCGCTCCTGCGCTACTCGCTCCCGGCGAGCGATCACGTCACGCTGCGCGTGTTCGACAGCGCCGGTGAATGGGTCGCCACTCTTGTCGACGGCGTCGAGGAGAGCGGCGTGCACACCGTGACGTGGAACGGACGGCGTGCCCACGGCACGGCCGCGCCGCGCGGCATGTACTACGCGGAACTCGACGCAGGCGGCGCGAGCAGCCTGACTCGCATCGCGCTGGTCCGCTAGGGTCGCGATTCGCGGAGGGCGAATGCCCCAGGTCCGCACGGGCCTGGGGCAATTGTTGTGTTCCCGCCCGTGCTCGTAGCCCTTGGTTGCATTGGTTGTTCACGGGAGGACGTGTACCTTCGTCTCACCCTCGTCCCGGCGCTCGGGTGACAGAGTTGTCTGTCGTTTCCGCCGCCAATGGAGACACACGCCATGAGTATCCCACCACCACGCACCCTCTTCCCGTTCGTGTTTGCACTCGCTTTCATCGTTCTCACGGCCGCACCGCGCGCGAACGCTGGAAGCCCCCCGCCCTTCGGCTACGGCATCGACTTCGTGTCGACGGCCGCATTCGCCAACAGCATGAACGCGTCCGGCGACGTCACGGGCACGTCGTACATCGACACGGGATGCGGTTCCTTCTGCCTGCCTCCTCTCGAAACCGTCGTGTGGAAGGGGGGCACGCGGATCGTTCTGCCGTCTGTTCCAGGGCTCACGGGCATCTACGTGCGCAACATCAACGCACAGGGGTGGGTCGCGGGCTTCGCCGGCTTCCCCGGTACCACGACGCATGCCGTCGTCTGGAAGCCGAACGGAACGACGTACACGGCGATTGATCTGGGCGTGCTGCCGGGCACGACGACATCTGAGGTGGCCGGCATCGACGATCAGGGCCGCGTGGTCGGATGGTCGTCGACGCTCAACTTCCCGCCGACCGGCTCGCCGTTCATGTGGACGGAAGCGGACGGGATGGTTGATCTGTCCGCGCAGGGATACCCAGACGAAAAGCCCATGTGCCTGAGTCCTGGAGGAACGGTCGGCCTCGCGAGCAGTTGGTATCGCCTCGGGGACCCCGCCAACGTCCTCACGTTCGCTCCGCCTCCTGCTGGTTTCTACGCGGGTGTGCCAGCCGTGATCAACGATGCGGGAGACATCGCGACGTTCCTCGTTCCAACCGGCAACCAGGAGATCCGGTATCTCTTCCGCTGTCGCCATGATGCAGGGTGGCAGCAAATCTCCTTCTTCCCGCAGGGCAACCTCTCCGCGTCGGGCATCGGCTCGATCAACTCCTCGGGCGACGTGTGCGCGACGGTCGGTAGTTCGGGGCAGATCGCATTCGGTCCGGACGGACTCACACAGCCGATCTCTTCGTTCCTATCGAGCGCCTATGCTGGGCTCCCGGTCGGCGTCGGCGGAACGATCACGGATGCGG
>CAZEPH010000023.1:0-14298 GCA_964514075.1 uncultured bacterium
CACCCACGAACATCTCCACGAAGTCCGAGCCGCTCATCGAGAAGAACGGCACGCCGGCCTCGCCCGCAACGGCCTTCGCGAGGAGCGTCTTGCCTGTGCCCGGAGGCCCGAGCAGCAAAGCGCCCTTGGGAATCCGCCCGCCGAGGCGCTGGAATTTCTGCGGATCGCGCAGGAACTCGATGATCTCTTCCAGCTCCTGCTTCGCTTCGTCCGCGCCCGCGACGTCCTTGAACGTGACGCGCGGCGCCGTCTCCATGAGCACCTTGGGACGGCTCTTGCCGAACTTGAGCGCCGCGCTCCCGCCCGTCTGCATTTGCCGCATGAGCAAGAACCACAGCACGACGATCACGAGAACCGGCACCAGCGTGAACAGCACGCCGCCGATGGACGGACCTTCCTCCCGCGAGTCAATGGCCGCAGTGGGGTTCTTCTCGAGAACGCGCTGCGGCAAATCGGGCATTTCCGACGGCAACGTCGTGGTGAAGTACTTGTAGCGCACGGGTGCGGCGCCCGGCGGCGTGAGCGTCTGCTCGCGCGTGAGCTCGCCGTGCACGCTCCGCAGCGACACGGTGACGCTCTTGATGTTCCCCGCGTCCATCTGCGTCACGAAGTCCGAGTACTTGACGCGGACCTCGTGCGGCCGCTGACCGTAGTAGGTCATCAGCGCGATGATGCAGACGAGCAGGAGCACGAGCCACAGAGCGAGGCTCTTCATCGGACGGTTCGGAGTGAGCGGAATGTTGCGCCGCGTCGGACGAGAGGGACGCTGGCGAGACGAGCCACGTCCCTTCGGCCGGTTGGGCTGGGAGGGGGGAGTTGATGGGTCGCGCCGCGCGCGTTGTTCAGGCACTGGTCATGGCCTCAGGTCGTCGTGTGTGGGTCGCACGCCACGGTTTCGTGCGCGGCGCTGCTGCCCGATGAATCGATCACTCCCACGTAGGGGAGGTTCCGCAGGTACCCGGCGTAATCCATGCCGTATCCCACCACGAACTCGTCCGCGATGCGGAATCCTGCATAGTGTACATCGACCGGGATCTTCCGGCACGCCACCTTATCGAGCAGCGTCGCCACTTTGATGCTCGCGGGCTCGTGTTTGCGCAGGTGGCCGATGATTTCCGCGAGCGTCAGCCCCGTGTCCACCACGCCCTCGACGATCAGGACGTGCCGGCCCTGCAGGCGCGTGCGCACGTCGTGGTGGATCTTCACCACGCCCGAGCTCTTGGTGTGATCGCCATAACTCGAGCAGGTCAGGAAGTCCACCTCATGCGGAACGGTGAGCGCCCGCGAGAGGTCCGCCATGAACACGAACGCACCCTTGAGCACGGCGATCAGCACGGGGCGCTCCGCGCCGTAGACCGCGCCGATCTCGCGGCCCATTTCCGCCACGCGCGCGGCCACCGTCTCGGTGGAATAGAGCACGCGATGCTGCGTGCGCAGCGCGATCGGTTCTACGTCCACGGATGCGTCGCCCATTGCACGGTTGCCTCCACGATGTCGCGGGACGACGAGAGAACCGGCGCGCTCTCGCCGCGCCGGATGCCCGGGACCCACACGATGCCGTCCGCGCTGTCGATCACGACCTGGCGCGCGCGCGCGTGACGCGGCACGCGCGCTTCGGACAGCAGGTCGCTCACTTTGCGCGATCCCCCGAGACCCAGAAGACGAACCCGGTCGCCCGGCCGTGGCGCGCGCGCCACGAGCGGGAGCGTCAGCGCCGCGGCATCGAAGCTCGCGGACCATTCGTCGGTCGCGGCGCGCCACCCGTGCGCGTCGCGGACGACGACGGCGAGGGTGCAGCCGTTGGGTAGTTCGGTGATGCCCGGCACGGTGATGGCCACGTCTCGGTCGCCGCGCATCGGCGCGCCGGTGTGACGTTCGAACACGAGGTGATCGCCGCGACGAACGGCACGCACGCCGTGCGGGAGTTGCACCGCGGCGGGGGAGTGAAGGAGTGCTCGAACCAGTTCGACGTGCTGCAGGCTGACGCCGCGCAACGTCCCCGCCGATCGCTCGATCGCGCTGCGCACGGCGCAGCGCTGGACGGCCGAATCATAGGAAGCGAGTACCTCGGCAGCAAGCGCAATTTCGCCGCGCTCCGTGGTGCGGAGTGCGCCACTCGCGATGCGCGCGAGCGCGCGGTCGGTCGTGTGCGTGAGACGCGCGGCGCGCGCGATGCGCATCGCTGCGCCGTCGCCGTGTCGCTCGCGCATCGGCGCGAGCACGCGTGCACGAAGCCAGGCGCGCTCGCGGCGTTCGTCGGTGTTCGTTTCGTCGAGGCGCGGCGTCACGCCTGCCTCGTGCACCGCGCGGTGGACGAGGCTGCGCGGCAGCGCGAGAAACGGGCGCACGAACGTGACGCCACCGCGCGCGCTGATCGCGCGCATGCCGCCCAGTCCGCGCGGACCCGCGCCGCGCACGAGTCGCATGAGGACCGTCTCCGCTTGATCGTCCGCGGTGTGCGCGATGCACACGACGTGCGCGCGGAGTCGGCGTGCGGCGCGCACCAGCAGCGCGTACCGCGCATCGCGCGCGGCGTTTTCGATGCCGCCGTCGCGGCAGCGTGCGTCCGCGATGCGCGTGCGCGCGTGCAGCACGATCGCGCGCTGGGTAAGTGCGCGCACGAACGCGGCGTCGTCGTCCGCGCCGTCGCGGAGTCCGTGATGCACGTGCACTGCGAGGAGGTCGTACTCGCGTGCGTGTTGCATCGCGGCGAGCCAGAGCGCGGTGCTGTCCGGTCCGCCGGAGACCGCGCAGAGAACGCGCGCCCCGCGCGGAACGCGCGCCCGCGTCATCGCGCGCCCGAAAGCGCGCGCGAGCGCATCACCGCACGATGAGGACGTCAGGCTCACGGACGAAGGAAGGGAAAGTGGTGGCGGTGCAGGGACTCGAACCCCGGACACAGAGATTATGATTCTCCCGCTCTACCAGCTGAGCTACACCGCCAACGGGACGCGCGACAGAGGGGCAACGTCCCACAAAAGCGTGGGGACACTACGCGGAGCGGAGGGGGAGCGTCAAGTTGTCCTCCGTCGATCAGCGGATGAGAGCGACCTTCAGCATTGCACTGCGCGTTCCCGAGCGGACGCGGAGGAAGTACACGCCGCTTGGGACGGCGCGATCGCGCGCGTCATCACCGGCCCACGCTGCGCGACGGGACAACGCGCCGTCACCGGCTTCTACGACAAGAGAGCGTATTCGGTGCCCCGCCAAGTCATAGATGTCGGCGAGTGTTCGTTCGCTCGTGGTCAGCGCGATGTCGAACACGAACGAGTGTCCGTCGCGCGTGGCCGCCACGCGGAGTGCGTTCCCGCGCGCATCGTGCGCATTCACTGCGGTCGGCCCTACGGATTGGTTCATCAGCACGGAGACGGTGTATGTCCACTGATTCGCCGTGAGTAGATCGGTGCGGCCATCGCCGTTGAGATCGGCTGCGCGTAGCGCAATCGGGCCACTGTCGGTGCCGATGTCCTGCTTCGGCGTGAACGTGCCTGGCGCAATTCCCTGGAAGAACGAGACCGTGTTGCCGACGAAGTTCGCGGCGGCGATGTCGAGGATGCCGTCGCCCGTCAGGTCTTGCACAACGATGGAGGACGGACTCGCGCCTGTGGTGAGCGTTGTGTCGGGCGTGACGGTTCCGTTGCCATTCCCGAGCAACGTGACGACGCTGCTTCCCGTGTGGCAATAGCAGGATGATCCATCCCACAATCCTGCGTGTGCGAGTGCAACGTCCGTCTTCCCATCGGTGTTGAAATCCGCCGTTGCGAGGCCAACGGGTCGCAGGCCGACACTCCGGTCGATTCGTCCGCTGAATCCGCCGCTGCCGTTATTGAGAAACACGCTCAGCTTGTTGGCGCCGGCCCAACACAAGCAGATGTTGCGATAGCCGCCTGGCGTCGTCACGAGGATGTCGCGCTTGCCGTCGCCGTTCATGTCGGCGAGCGCCACAGCACCCGGCCCTTGCGGCGTGGGCAGGTACACAGGCACGTCGAATGTTCCATCGCCGTGGCCCTTCAGCACGGCGACGCGGTCGCCTTGCTGGTAGCAGTCACACCCGTACGAGTACGTTCCGAGGTTGGAGACGACGAGATCGGGTTTGTTGTCGCCGGTGAGATCTGCGAGCGCGAGACCATTCGGTCCCATACCCGCTCCGAACGTGCTAGCGGAACTGAATGTGCCGCTGCCCGTGCCGAGAAAGACTGAGACGACGTTCGCGAAACGGTCAGCCGTTACCAGATCACGTTTGCCATCGCTGTTGACATCTGTGAGGACGACGGATGTCTCCCCACCGGCCGCGACCGGCGTGCCTGTCGTGAATGTGCCGTTGCCGTTTCCGAGGAGAACCGTCACACGGCCCGCGTATGCATTCGCGACGACGGCATCTGGGATGGAGTCCCCATTGATGTCGCCCACAGCGATGTCGCTCGGAATCGTGTCCGCGGGCGCGGAGCGCGTCGAGCCAAACGTTCCGTCGCCGTTGCCCGGGAGGATGCTGATGCTGTTCGAGCGTTTGTTGACCGTCACAAGATCAAGACGCCCGTCGTTGTTCATGTCCGCGAGCGTGGGCACGAGAGGCTCGTTGCCGCTCACACCGCGCCACGGTGTGGCCAACGTGCCGTTCGGTTGCTGCAGGTGCACGAGGACTTCGTTACCGGCCCACGCGTCCCATTCGAGTGTGTAGCCGTCGGTGTTCGTGATGATCAAGTCGTCGCGAGCGTCTTTATTTACATCGGCGATCAAGAGGTCATTGGCAGGCGTGTTGACGTAGACGTACGCAGCGAAGCTGTCGGGGGCGACGCCCCAGAGCATCTCGTACACCGAGCCGTGTTGCTCGGAGACGGCAATGTCCTGGAAGCCGTCTCCGTTGATGTCGCCGACCGCAATGTGGTAGCCAGACAGCGGACTGAGCAAGTCCTGCCTCGGTCCGAATTGACCGGAGCCGAGGTTGCGAAACAGGGCAACTGTTCCTTGCGGAGTGCCTACGATGATGTCGAGGAGACCGTCTTGACCGGTGTCCTCCACCGCAACATCAGCTGTCTGATTCACCGTGGGAAGGTTGACAATAGTCCATATGGCGCCGCCTCGGGGATTCAGTGCGACGGAGACGAGATTGCTGTAGTAGCAACCACTGACGACATCCAACGCGCCATCGCCGTTCAGGTCAGCACAGTGAAGCGTGGTCGGGCCTTGTCCAATAGCGAGAATCGTGTCGAACTGCAAAAGCGATCCATCAGTGCTACCGCGATACAAGCGGATTTCATCGGGGTTGAAGCCGAGATCGAAACCGACGATCAAGTCGGCGATGCCATCACCTGATACATCAGCGGCGGCACAGGATAGCGGAGCTTCGGCCACGCCATAGGCGATGCTGTCTATGTGAGACACACTTCCACCAGCCGCTCCCCAAAGTATGTCCACGCGATGAAAGGAAATCGCAACCGTGACGAGGTCCTGAAAGCCGTCGGCGTTGAAGTCGCCGACCGCGAGGTCATCGGGGTTGTGGGCTACGTCGTAGGCCTCCGCTTGCCCGTCAAGCACATAGGCAGCGTCTGCAGAGCGAGCGAGGATCGCGAGGTAGGGAAGCACGAGCAGACTGAGATGAACGCAGCGGTTGAACATGGGTCCTCCAATCAACACGGCTCCACCTCGAATCCAAACACCAATAAGCCTACGATGTCTCACAGTGTCCGGTCAACCTCTACGGTGACAGTACTGACGTGCGTGGTATAACGTGCTCTCTCTCCCTCTCTCTTACTCTCTAATTAGCTCAACAAGTAATTAAAATTGACAGCTACTCGTTGCGCGCGCACCGTACTGATCCCCTGACGAAGTGCAGCCACGAACCAACAGAGTGAGTGCACAAGTTGAGGCTTCAGAGAGGAGGACCTACCATGAGCAAGCACGCCTTCATTATCGGCATGGCGCTTACCGCTTTGCTTGCGAGCAACCACACTAGCCACGGGCAGACCGTTACGAACGGGCCGCAGCTCACTGTTGTGAGTTATCGGTTTGCGAAGGTCTGGGTCAGGATCAGCGATCCAGGGGCCGAGGTGAAAGTGCTCTATGGGACCGATCCGAACTTCCCCATTCCGGGGTCCTACACATCCCCAGAGATAACGACCTCAGCCAGTTCCGACAATGTTGCGATCCTCGATATCCAACCGCCGAGTCCTCCCGCCAATGAGGACCAACTGTACTATTACAAGGTCCTCGTGAACGGCGAAGACGCGACGCCAGGACATCAGTTCCGATTCCTCAAGCCGCTGACCTCGGCCAGCTCCTTCAAGTTTGTGGTGATGGCGGACGTTCAGGATGCAGTTCGGCGCAACGAGACCGTCCCGTCGTACGCAAGCGCAGCCAACGAGACACCGCGGTTCGCGGTGTTCCTCGGAGATCTGGATCATCGCAATCCACAGTTTCTCTCTTCACGGCGAAGCATGTATCGCGATCATCGCAGTCTGCCGTCTCAGGGGGGCAACGCGGCCGGGAATGACTTCAACCTAAGCTTCATCGCGCCCGAACCACCCTCATCGCAAGTTCCGGTCTTCTACATGTGGGACAATCACGACTTCGGCGGCGGAGACAAGTTCTCCACAGACAGGTGTGCCGCTTGGCAAGCGTTCAAGGAGTACTGGCCGACGCCAACCCTGTCGAGCGCACCTCCCACACCGTGTAGCACGGCTCCCAACGAAGTCGGCATGTGGTACAAGTTCCAATGTGGCAAGTGCGACTTCATCGTCCTAGATTGCCGGTCGCAGAAAGATCCGACTGCACACAAGATGCTTGGCGATACGCAACTCCAGTGGTTTAAGAATCGCTTGAAGGAGGGCCGCAGCCGACAGTGGCAGTTCGTCCTTTCGTCGGTGACTTTCAATCCAACGGTCAAGGCCGGCATACCGTTCAGTAGCGACCCTGCGCTGGGCTCCGGCAGTTGGGGTGCGTTCGAGAGCGAGCGGAACGACATTATCAACTACATGGCCAATCCGGGCGACGGAATCCCGATCTGCAACGTGGTCTGGATCTCGGGCGATGTGCACTCCGGCGGTGCGGCAGACGATGCCCACACTGGCATCTCAAACATCAGCGGGAACAGCTACAACTCGGGCCCGGCCCTCCGATGTCTTGGCCCGCGACCAGCTGCAACCCATAAGGACTGACGCAGACGGGCAGCGCCTCACTGGCGCTGCCCGTCACGTTGCAGATAGCGTGACTCGTTCCGCCTACGGATACGTCATGCGGCAGCGCTGCCCCGATCCCGCGTTCCAGTTCTGCTGAATGAGGTAGTCGCGCGAACCGAGGTGCACGTTCGCCAACGCGCCGTTGCCCGTCGTGTACGTGGTGCCGAACGTCCACGCGCACTTGTCGGCGTTCTCCGCGCCCGTGTTGAAGAACCACGCGTTGAGCTGCGGGTCCGTCGCGGCCTCTTCGGCTTCGTGTGCGATGATGGCCCCCATGCCGTCCGCGCCGGCGTTGCCGTTCGGTCCGGTGGACTGCGCCGCGCACGCGGTGATGCAGCGCGCCGCGTCGCCGACGAACGAGTACTTGATCGTCGTGCTGCTGTTCGTGCCGTACGTGTGCCAGCCGCAGTACGCGGAGCAGAAGCCGCTCGTCTCGCTCACGTCCGCCGACGTCAACACGAAGTAGATGCCGTTCGCGTTGCGCGGCAAGCGTCCGCTGTTGATGGCGTCGTCCACGACACCCTTCACGGCTGCGTCGGAGAGCGACGAACCGCGCGAGTAGTTGTCATCCGTGCTGCCGCCGTACACGAGCGAGTTGCTGATGAATTGCCCGCTGCCGTTGGAGTACGTCGTGTTGATGTTCCAGTAGGACGATCCGCCGAGAGAGTTGGCGAGATCGGTGAGGATCGTCTTCGCGGTGTTGCCCGTCCAGTTGCCGTACCAGATGTAATACATGGTGATCGTGCCGGTCATGATCGGACCGCCGTGATAGCGAATGGTCTGCGCGCGCAGGCCGTCGTTCGCCGGCGGGTTGATCATCGTGCCGCCGCCGCGACCATCGGCGCGCACGTCGCCGTTGGTGTTGACGCCGTACGTCATCACATCCGGCGCGGCGAATGCCGCGACGGCAGAGCCCATCACAAACAGCGCGGCAAGCGCGCCCGAGGTTCTGCGAGACATGGAAGTTCCTCTGCGTGTGGGTGACGAAGTGATGAGAATGGCAGGAAGAGAACCATGGACGGGGCACGAGAAGCCGGGGGCGCGGGTGAAGACGCATTCGCTCCTGCGGTCCGCGACGCTAGGGAGCGGGCGCGCACGCGTCAAGGCGTTTCGTCTGCACGCGTGCAGCGCGACCGCACTTCGCGGGTGACGGCGCACGCGCGCGTCCCGTAGAGTCCGCGCACACATCGCCCCGTTCGACTTGAGAGGACCGCCATGCCGACCACCACGCCCGAGACGCGTCTGATTCGCGTCGGCCACAGCCCCGACCCCGATGACGCGTTCATGTTCTACGCGCTCTCGAATTGCCGCGTCGTCGTGCCGGGCGTGCAGATTACGCACGTACTCGAGGACATCGAGTCGCTGAATCGCCGCGCGCTGGCTGGCGAGTTGGAGGTGACCGCGGTGTCGGCGCACGCGTACGCGTACCTCGCGGATCGCTACTGGATCATGCGGGCGGGCGCGAGCGTGGGGCGCAAATACGGGCCGAAGCTGGTGGCGCGCGAGGCAACGGGGTGGACGTCGCCGTCCGACTTGCGCGGCAAGCGCGTCGCGATTCCCGGTGCGATGACCACGGCGGCGTTGGTGCTGCAACTCGCGGTGCAGGACGTCGAGCCGGTCGTTGTGCCGTTCGACGAGATCATCGATGCGGTGACGTCGCAGCGCGTGGACGCGGGGCTCGTGATTCACGAGGGCCAGCTCACGTACGGCGAACACGGCCTGCGCTTGCTGCTGGATCTTGGCGAGTGGTGGCACGCGGACACCGGCGGGCTGCCGCTGCCGCTGGGACTCGACGTGGTGCGCTCCGACTTGGGCCTCGAACTCGCGACGGCGCTCTCGCGCGGACTGCGCGAAGCGATCGACTACGCGATCGCGCACGAAGACGAAGCGCTCCCGTATGCGATGCAGTTCGGACGCGGCATCGCGCTCGAGACGGCGCGCGCGTTCGTGCGCATGTACGTGAACGCGGACACGCAGGACTTGGGCGCGGAGGGCGAACGCGCGCTGCGCCTGATGTACGACCGCGCCTTCGAGCGCGGCATCATCCCGCGCGTCCCCGAGTTGGTGATCCTCTAAGAACCGCACGTGAGCCGCGTCGACGCCGTCTTCTTCGACGCCGTCTTCACGCTGATTCGTCCCGATCCGCCGTCGTCGGTCGTGTACGCCGAGACGGCGGCGCGCTTCGGCCTCCACGCCGAACCGCGGGACATCGCACGCGCGCTGCGCGAGCTATGGGGGCCGCACCGCGACGCGAAGCGCGCGCACACCTCTGTGCACGGGACGACGGAGGAGTACGAACGCGCGTGGTGGCGCGACGTGGTGCGCGCGGCGTTCACGCGGGTGACCGGCGAGCCGTGCAGCGACGAGTGCTTCGCCGCGATCTTCTCGCGCTACGGCACGGGCGAGGTGTGGCGCGTGATCGACGGCGCGCCCGACGCGCTGCGCGCTCTGCGCGCGCGTGGTGTGCGCACCGGCGTGCTGTCCAACTACGACGCGCGACTGGACGGCGTGATCGACGCGTTCGCCCTGCGTCCACTATTCGACGTGGTGACGTATTCCGCGGAAGCCGGTTGGGAAAAGCCGGACGCGCAGATCTTCGCGATCGCAGCCGAGCGCGCGGGTGTCGAGCCGTCGCGCTGCCTGCACGTGGGGGACGATGAAGACGCCGACGTCAACGGCGCGCTGAACGCAGGCTTCCACGCTGCGTGGTTTCTCGGCGGCGGGTCGACCATTCCTCCGCCGGCCGAGAGGGTGGCCGCGGCGCGCGTGCCCGTCGTTCACGCGCTCTCCGACGTCCTCGCGCTGCTCTAATCGCCGATCGCGTGGCGAATCCCGAGCACGATCAGCGCGCCTGCCCCCGCGAGCAGCACGTGTCCCGGCGCAGCGCCCGGCTTCTTGTGTTGCACCTCCGGAAGCAAGTGCCCCGCGCCGAGCGCGATGAACGCGCCCGCGAACACCGCCAGCACGCCGCCCAGTACCTCCGGCGGCGCGGCAATGCGCAGCGCGATGACCGCCCCGACCACCGGAGCGACCGCGTCGAGCAACACCATCGCCGCGGCTTTTCCGCGCGAGCGGCTGGCCAGCGTGAGAATGGCGACGTTCATGCCGTCCGCGAAATCGTGCGCGAGCACCGCGAGCGTGACGACGAGACCGACGGACTCGTTCACGCGGAACCCCGTGCCGATCGCCATGCCGTCGATCAGGCTGTGCACGATGAGCCACGCCGCGCCGATGAGCGTGAACGGCGACGCCGCATGCTCGTGCGCCACGCCGTCGTCCGTGTGCGGATCGTGCTGATGCTCCCACGCGTGCCGGTGCAACTGCGCTTCCAGTGCGGAGAACCCGAGATATCCGCACACGGCCAACATGCCCGCGAGTGCATGTGCGTGTCCGAGCAACTCCATGCTCTCGGGCAGAAGATCCGCGAGCGCCGTCGCAACGACGACGCCGGCCGCAAACGCCATGACCGGATGCAAGCGGTGACGCAAGCGCAGCGCCGCCCATCCACCCAACGCCGTGCACACGAAGCTCAAACCCGCGACGGCGTACGGCATCCACTCGCGCATTACGCGACGCTCCACACACGGCGGGAGAATTGACACGTCCGGGGAAATGTGCAGAATCGCGTGCGAGTTCGCGCTCCGGGAATCGAAGGAGATCTCGGAGTGCTGAGGGCGGCCGGAACGGATTCCAGCCGCCCTTCTTTGTTTCTCATTCCCACGCGATGAAGCCCGGATTCAGCACGCCATCGGGATCGTAGCGTTTTTTCGCGTCGCACAACGCGTCCCATCGCGCGCCGAAGTGCGCGCGCCATCGCGCCGCATCGAACGCGATGCGTCCCGAGAGATACCGCTTCCCTCCCGCGTGAATGCTCGCGTCGCTCAGTTGATCGAGCAGCGGTAACACCGCGGGCAACGCGGCGCGCGGGACGCCCGGCAACAGCCCGAACCCCATCACGAACTCGCCGCCCGGTTGCATGAAGTTCGGTGCGCGGCTCGTGGTGCCGCGCGACGGCCAGAGCAACACGTGTCCGCCGCCCAAGATGTGCGGCGGCAGCGCGTCGAGCACGCGCGTGAGAAACGGCACGACCGCGGGCCACGGGAGAACGGTCTCCATCCACGGGTGCGCGTTCGCCCAATAGCCGCCCGCTTTCCACAGGGCGAAGAGCGGTTCGAGCCGTCGCGCGAACTCGCCGTAGCTCACCGTCTCCGCGTGCACGACTTCGTACGGCGCGAGGCCGCGCAGCATCTCCGCGTCGTGCGCGGACGTGTCGCTCGCGCACTCGCGGCTCACGTGCATCGGGAAGAACCAGCGCGCGAACGGCTGGCGGCCCTGCGGTGTGCCGCGAAAACCTTGCGGCGCGGGCACACACCACGACTCGATGTCGTCGCAGCGATCCTCGCGCATGAGCGTTTCGGCGTCGGCGACCGCGCGCGCGAGGTTGTCGTAGAGCAGATACAGCGTGCGGACGCACGGCTGATGCTCGCGCACGCGCAGCGTCGCGTCGGTGATGACGCCGAACTGGCCCAGGCCGCAGCGCACCAGATCGAACAACTCCGCGTTCTCGTCCGCGCTGCAGCGCACCACGTCACCCGTGCCCGTCACCACTTCGAGCGAGAGCACGTTGTCGACTTGCGCGCCGTGACGGAAGGACGCGACGCCGAGCCCCGCCATGGAGAGCGTGCCGCCGATCGTCACGCCGAGGTTGTTCGTGAGCACGGGCGGCGTGAGCGCGTGCGGCGCGAGGGCGCTGAGGAGGTCGCCCCACACGACGCCGGCCTGCGCGCGCACCGTGAGTGCGTGCGCGTCGATGCTTCCAATGCGGTTGAGCGACGTCATGTCCAGCACGAGGCCGTCACTCAGCGACTGGCCGCTCTGTGAGTGGGCCGACCCGCGCGTGGCGAGCGGCGTCTTCTCGCGCCGCGCGCGGTGCACCACGTCGACGACGTCCTGCGTCGTCTCCGGCCGGAGAACGGCGCGCGGCGTGCGCGCGATGATGCGCCCGAAGTCGTCGGACGCGACGGCGATGTCCTCGGGGCGCGTGATCTCCTGCACGATGCTAGTCCTCCAGTGCGAGCGGTTCGCCGAGCGCGATCACGGCGGCGTCCAGGGATGCGCGCACCACCGCCTCGCCGGGCATTTCCTCGAGCACGCGGTCCAGCGCGTCCGGCGCGGGGAGACCCGACACGCGCAGCGTCACGTCGAGACCGCGCCCCAGCCCGAGTTTGCGCTCCCACAACTCCAGCGACACGTCGCCGTGCGCGGCCTGCGCGCGGTCGATCGCATGGCGAAACGCCGTGCGAAAGTCGGCCGACTCGCCGAAGGGCTTCGTGCACGAGACCACGGCGGTCCATCCGTGGCGCGCACCCGCCGCGTGTCGCGTCGCGTGCACGAGATTGCGTGCGTTCACCACGAACGTCGCGTGCTCGTCGACGTGGCGCCCGTGCACGCTGCGGTAGATGCCGATGCGATCGCGCACGATGTGCTCGAGCACGTCCAGGTTCACGGCGCCGTCCACGCCCACGGCGAGTTCATAGAGCCGCGGGGGGTTCGCGACTGGGAGCGAGAGGCTCGCGTAGTACGCGGCCGCGCGCGGCGTGAGAGCGAAACGCGTTTCGCGCGACCACACCACGCCCGCGTTCTCCGGCGCCCCGAGTTCCGCGCGCAACGCGCGCGTCTCCGCGTGCAGCGCACGGTGGAACTCACGCATCGTGCTCTCGTACTGCGCGTCGCTCGTGTTCGGGTGCGGCACGTGTAGCACCTCGTACACGATGTGCGCGGGAGGAACGGGGAGAAGCAACGCGACGTCGATCACCGGACGGCGCTCGTCGCTCACAGAGGAAACGCGCCGCCCGGGCCGCGGTCGCGGTCGCGTTCGCCCAGTACCTGCGCGCGCTGCTCCGCGATGTGCCACGGCGTGCCCGCATACACGTGGTTGAACATGGTCTCCGGTGCGGGAGGCGGCGCGGATTCCGCGTCGCGAATCGCGCGCGTCACCTCGTCGTTCAATTCGTCGGCGAGCGCGGACTCCTGCGCGTCGGACCACGCGCCGGCCAACTCCATGTAGCGCCGAAAGCGCGGTAGCGGATCGCGCGCACGCCATTCCTCCACGAGCGCGCTGTCGCGATAGCGCGTGGGATCGTCCGACGACGAGTGCCCACCCACGCGAAACGTGAGCGCCTCGATGAATGTGGGCCCGCCGCCCGTGCGGGCGCGATCGATCGCCTCGCGCGTGACCGCGTACATCGCGAGCGCATCGTTGCCATCCACGCGATAGCCGGGCATGCCGTACGCGACCGCCTTGATCGCGATCGTCTCGCTCACCGTTTGCATCGCGAGAGGGACGCTGATCGCGAACTGGTTATTCTGGCACACGAACACAACCGGCGCCTTCCACACGCTCGCGAAGTTCATCGCGGCGTGGAAGTCGCCTTCGCTCGTGGCGCCGTCGCCCATGTAGGCGAGTGCGACCATGTCATCGCCTTGATAGCGCGCGGCCCACGCCGCACCCACGGCGTGCGGCAATTGCGTCGCGATGCACGACGACCACGCGACGAAGTTCACACCGCGATCCGCGAAGTGGCACGGCATCTGGTGGCCTTCGAGCACGTCCATCGTGTTGCCGAGGAGTTGCGCGACGAACGCGCGCAGCGGGAATCCGCGCATGAGCATCGCCGCGCGTTGGCGGAGCGCGGGGATGACGTCGCGCACGGCCTGCTGCACGGCGGCGATGTGCATGGCCGTGGGGAAGCTGTCGTTCGAGGACTGGCCCAGGTTGACGTGGTCGTTGGGGTGGACCGGCGCCTTGCCGCCGCGGGTGCCCGCGAGGATCTCGTTGGCGCGGCCGGCGATGACTTCGTTGGCGTTCATGTTGGACTGGGTGCCGGAGCCGGTCTGCCAGACGACGAGCGGGAAATGGTCGTCGAGCCTGCCCGAGGCGGCTTCTGACGCGGCGGTGACGATGGCGTCGCCGAGAGTCTTGTCGAGGGCGCCGAGGCGCATGTTGACGGCGGCGGCGGCCTGCTTGACGAGGGCGAGGGCGCGGGTGAGCGGCACGGGCATGCGCTCGCCGCCGATGCGGAAGTCCTGCAGGGAGCGCTGGGTCTGGGCGCCCCAGTAGCGG
>CAZEPH010000024.1:0-14231 GCA_964514075.1 uncultured bacterium
CAGCCGAGTGAAAACGGCGGCACCACGCTCTGCCGCATGTACGACGCGTCGTTGGACGAATGGGCGTACGGGACGCGGCTTTCCCTCGTGGCGAATCGGTTTCTCCGTGGTATGGTGCGCACCATCGTCGGCACGCTTCTGGACGTTGGCCGCGGACGGCGGGCGCCGGAGGACATCGCGGCGCTTCTCGCCTCGCGCGATCGGCGTCGGGCTGGGCCGGCCGTACCCGCTCATGGACTGTGCTTGATGCACGTCGCGTATCCAGCCGTAGAGCAGGTGTTCGTCACGCGTGAAGGAGGGACGACATGAAGTTCTTCATCGACACGGGCAGTCCAGAGGACGTCCGTCGCGCCGCCGCGCTCGGCGTCCTCGACGGCGTGACGACCAACCCGAGTCTACTCGCGAAGCAGGGTGGCGACTCCGACGCAGTCGTTCGCGAAATCTGCTCCGTGGTCAAAGGCCCCGTGAGCTACGAGGTGGTCTCCACCACGACCAAGGAGATCATCGAGGAGGGCCGGAAGCTCGCGAAGATGGCGCCGAACATCTGCGTGAAGGTGCCGTGCATCGCTGACGGGATCGCCGCGGTCAAGCAGTTGACCGACGAGGGTATTCCGACCAACGTCACGCTCGTGTTCAACGTCCCACAAGCGATCATCGCCGCGAAGGCGGGCGCCACGTTCGTGAGCCCCTTCATCGGCCGCCTCGACGACATCTCCCACACCGGCATGGATCTCATCCGCGACCTCGTGACCGTCTTCGACAACTACGAGTTCGAGACGGAGATCCTCGTCGCGAGCGTGCGCAATCCCGTGCACGTGGTGGAAGCGGCTCGCGCGGGCGCGGACATCTGCACGATGCCGCTCTCCGTGATAGAGGCGCTGCTCCGGCATCCACTCACGGACAAGGGACTCGCGCAGTTCCTGGCGGATCACGAGAAGGCCCGAGCCGCGGCCGGGCGATAGGAGACGACGACTCGGAGGTTCACGCGGTGACGCAGGTCGACATGCGGCGTGGTGGGTGGATGGCGCGTGGGTGGGTGTTGGGTGTGACAGTGTTTGTGGCCGGACTAGTGCTCGGCGGCGTCGGGATACACGCGGCCGCGCAGAAGAAGACGGACACTGCGCGCACCGCGGTGCCCGTCGCTGCCGCGAAGGAAACAGGAGCGCCCGCATCCTCGACGGACGCCATTCTCTCGGACCGGCAGAACGCGATCGTGCGAGCCGCGCGGCTCGCGGGGCCGTCGGTCGTGAGCGTGAGCGCGGTGGCGACGCGCGTCGTCAGCACCGCACCGATCCGCGATCCGTTCTTCGATCAGTTCTTCCGGCAGTTCTTTCCCGATGCGAAGCAGGAAATCCCCAGTCTCGGTTCGGGTTTCATCGTCGACAGCGAGCGGGGCTACGTGATCACGAACGACCACGTCATCCACGCCGCGGATCGTATCAAGGTCACGCTCACCGACGGCCGCGAGTTCGACGCGGTCGTGGTGGGGTCGGACGAAACGTACGATCTGGCCGTGCTCAAGATCAACGGAACGAATCTGCCGCACGCGAAGCTCGGAACGTCAGACGACCTCATCGTCGGCGAGTGGGCGATCGCCATCGGCAACCCGTTCGGATTCCTGCTCACCGACACGCAGCCCACGGTGACCGCCGGCGTGATCAGCGCCGTGCATCGCACGGTGAAATCGTCGGGCGGTCCAGGGATCTACAAGGACATGGTGCAGACAGACGCGGCGATCAACCCCGGGAACAGCGGCGGTCCGCTCGTCAACTCTCTCGGCGAGGTGATCGGGATCAACACGTTCATCTTCTCCCAATCAGGTGGGTCCATCGGGATCGGGTTTGCGATTCCCGTGGATCGGGCGAAGCGGATCGTGGAGCAACTCGTGAAGTCGGGGTACGTGCCGCGCCCGTGGATCGGCGTGAGCGTCGAGGATCTGTCGAACATCAACCCGTACTGGTTGCGCCGGCTCAACATCAAGGACACCAACGGTATTCTCGTGACGTCCGTCGAGAACAACAGCCCGGCCGACAAGGGAGGCGTGCAACCCGGGGATATCATTCGCGAGATCAACCGCAAGAAAATCACCTCCAGCGAGGAGGCACGGCAAGCGTTCTTCGACGCCGAAATCGGGTCCACCATCACCTTCACGATTCAGCGGGAAGGCGACGCGATGCAGAAGTCGCTCGTGATCACGGAAGCGAAGCACCAGTGATTCCGCGCTACACGCGGCCCGAGATGGAGCGCGTGTTCTCCGATGAGACACGCTACGCACACTGGCTTCGCGTGGAGATCGCGCTCGTGGAGGCGATCGAGGAGCGCGGCATCGCTCCCCGGGGAACGGCCGAGACGATTCGCCGCACCGCGCGTGTGGACGCCGCGCGCGTCGATGCCATCGAACGTAAGGTGCATCACGACGTGATCGCGTTTCTCACCGCGGTCGGGGAGTCCCTCGGAGAGGAGAAGCGCTGGCTGCACTACGGTCTCACGTCCTCCGATTTGGTGGACTCCGCGCTGGCGCTCATGCTGCGCGACGCAGGGGACGTCCTGCGCGCGGGCATCGAGCGCGTCCGTGCAGTGGCGCGCGATCTCGCCGAGCGCCACCGCACCACGCTCGCGATCGGGCGCACGCACGGCGTGCACGCGGAGCCGATCGTGTTCGGGCTCAAGCCGCTGGTATGGTACGCGGAGCTCACACGGCAACTCGCGCGATTCGACGCGGCCCGCGAGACGGTACGCGTCGGGCAGATGTCAGGGGCGGTGGGCACGTGCGCGCATCTCCCGCCCGAGATCGAGGCGGATGCGCTCGCGCGCGTCGGACTCACGCCGGCGCCCGTGTCCACGCAGGTCATCCAGCGGGATCGTCACGCGGAGTTCCTCACGGCGCTCGCGAACCTCGGAGGCACGCTGGAGAAGATTGCCACGGAGATCCGCCACCTGCAACGCACGGAGGTGCTCGAGGCGGAGGAGCCGTTCGCCGAGGGACAGAAGGGATCGTCGGCGATGCCGCACAAGCGCAATCCTGTGCGCTGCGAGCGCATCGCCGGCTTGGCGCGCCTGCTGCGCGGCTACGCGGTGAGCGGTCTGGAGAACATCGCACTGTGGCACGAGCGCGACATCACGCATTCGTCCGTCGAGCGCGTCATCCTGCCGGATGCGTGCGCGACGGCGGACTTCATGCTCGCGGAAACCGCGTTCGTCTTAGAGGGAATGGTCGTGTACCCCTCGCGCATGCGCGCCAACCTGGAGTCGACCGGCGGCCTCGTCTACTCCCAGCGCGTGCTCCTGCGTCTGGTCGAGGCGGGTCTGACGCGCGAGGAGGCGTACCGAATCGTCCAAACGCACGCGCTCGCTGCGTGGGGCGGCGACGGCGTCTTTCTCGATCGCATCGCGCGTGACCCGAGCGTCGCCGAGCGCATTCCAGCGACGGAACTCGCCGGGCTGTTCGACCCGTCGTTCTACCTGCGTCACGTGGACGCGCTGTACGCACGCGTGCTCCGCACCGCGGACGCCGCGCACGCATGACCGCCGCTGCGCACGCTGCCGCGCCGCGCACGTATCCGCTCCCGCGTCTCCGGCCGAGTGACGACGCACACGCGCGCGCGATCGTCGGCCGTGCGCTGACGCCGGCGGAGGTTCGCATCCTTGATGTCGCGTGGAGCGAGCACTGCTCGTATCGCTCGTCGAAGGATCTGCCGCGCGGCCTGCCCACGCGCGCGCCGCACGTGGTGATCGGCCCGGGGGAGGACGCGGGGATCGTCTCGCTCGCGCCGTATCACGACACGCTGTGTGCCGTGCTGGCGCACGAGAGCCACAATCACCCGTCGCAGCTTCTGCCCGTCGAGGGGGCGGCGACGGGTATCGGCGGCATCGTGCGCGATGTGTACTGCATGGGAGGCACGGTCGTGGGCGTCATGAACGCCCTGCGTTTCGGCGACCCCGCCGGACCGAACGCGGCGACCGTCCGATCGATCGTGCGCGGCGTCGTGCGCGGCATCGGCCTGTACGGAAACGCTCTCGGCGTGCCCACGCTCGGCGGCGACGTGGAGTTCGATGCGTCGTTCGATGCGAACTGTCTCGTGAACGTCGTGGCGCTCGGCACGGTGGAGCGCGCGCACATCATTCACAGCGCCATCCCTGCCGAGGCGCGCGACGAACCGTACGTGCTGGTGCTCGTCGGAAAGGCGACGGACGATACAGGGCTCGGCGGCGCGTCGTTCGCGTCCGCGGAGTTAGACGGGACGTTCGAATCCGCCGGCGCGGTGCAAGTGCCGGATCCGTTCATGAAGCGCGTGCTGACGGAAGCGCTCGCGGAGGCCTGCACGCGCATGCGCGCTCTCGACGTGGCGATCGGTGCGAAGGACCTCGGCGCGGGCGGACTGGCCACCGCGGCGTCCGAGTTGGCCGCGAAGGGCGGCTACGGGTGCGACGTGGACGTGGACCGTGTGCCCGCCGCGATACCCGGTCTTCCGCCGGACGTGATCGCGTGCGCGGAGACGCAAGAGCGCTACATCTTCGCTCTGCCGGAGACCGTGGCGGCCGAGTTCTGTGCGATCGTGAACGACAGGTTCGAACTGGGACGCATGTCAGCCGGCGCAGCCGCCAGCGTGATCGGCCGCCCACGGACGGACGATCGCGTCGTGTTCCGCGCGCTCGGCGAGACGATCTGCGACATCCCCGCGGGCGCGCTGAACGCCGCGCCGCAGACACCGCATGCACGCACGCCACGCGTCCCCCGCCACCTGGCGACGCACGCGTTCGACGAGATCGCCGGGGACCTGGCCATGTGTCTCCGGCGCATCATCGCGCATCCGGCAGTGGCGTCGCGCGCGAGTCTCTTCGATCGCTTCGACGGGGACGTGCAGGGGCGCACGGTTCTGCGGCGTGGGGTTGCGGATGCCGGCGTCGTGCGCGCACATCCGGACGCCCGTGTCGGTCTCGCGCTCAGCGTGGACGGTGCGTCGCGCGTGGGCGCGGTGGATGCGCGCGCGGGCGCACAACTCGCCGCAGCGGAAGCCATGCGGAACGTCGCGTGCACCGGTGCGATCCCCTGGGCTCTCACCGACTGCCTCAACTTCGGCAGCCCCGACGATCCGCTCGTGTACGACGACCTCGCGCGATCCATCGAGGCGCTCGCGGAGGTGGCGACCACATTGCACTTGTACGGGCAACCGGGAACGCCGGTGCCGTTCGTCTCCGGAAACGTCAGCTTGTACAACCAGAGCGCCACGCACGAGGCGATCGCGCCCTCGCCGATCGTGGCGTGTCTCGGCGTGGTGCCGGACATCGCGCAAGCCGTGGGCACGAGCGCGACGCACGCCGGCGCGTCGCTCGTCGTTCTGGGAGAACCCGTCGTGGGGCTCGGCGCCTCGGTCTATGCGGAGGTGGCCGCACTGAGCGACGACGTGCCGCGCCTCGACCTGCACGCCGAACGCGCGCTGCACCACTGCATCATCGAGTTGGTGCAAACCGGACACGTTGCGGCGGCGCATGACACGAGCGCGGGCGGATTGCTCGTGACGCTGGCGGAGATGCTGATGCCGCTCGGCTGGGGTGCGCGGGTGGATCTCTCCGCGCTCGCGTCCGCCCACGGCCGCGGGCGAACGTTCTTCGCGGAAGCCGGGACGATCGTCGCGGAGGTGCGCGACGGGGCGCTCGCGCGCGTGCACACGATCGCGGGCGCGCACGGCGTGCCGTGCACGCCGATCGGTGTCACGACGGGGGATCGCCTCGTGGACGTCACGGCCGGGGACACGCATCTGCGGATCGGGATCGACGAGTTGCACGGCGCGTGGCGCCAGGGCGTACTCGAGGCGCTGCGATGACGCGCCCGTTCGCCGCGGTGGTGCGCTTCCCGGGATCCAACTGCGAGTACGAGACGGTGCGCGCCCTGTGCGCCGCAGGGTTCGACGGACGCGTCGTGCATTGGCGCGATGCGATGAGCGAGGTGGCCCGCGCGGATGTGATCGTGCTGCCCGGCGGCTTTTCGTTCGAGGACCGCTTACGCGCCGGCGCGATCGCCGCGCGCGAGCCGTTCGTGGAGACGATCGTCGCGCGCGCGGAGTCGGGCACGCCGGTGCTGGGCATCTGCAACGGCGCGCAAGTTCTCACGGAGACGGGTCTCGTGCCCGGCGTGCGTCCCGGCGGAATCGACATCGCGCTCGCGGAGAACACGGTGGACGGTGTGCCGGACGGGTTCCTGTGCCGCTGGACGGACGTGCGCGTGCACGCGAGCGAGCGCACCCGCCTGTGGACGTCCGCAATGACGAACGGCGAGCGTCTGCCGTGGCCGTTTGCACACGGGGAGGGACGCTTCCTCACATCGGATCAGAACGTGCTGCGCGCGTTGCGCGATTACGATCTCGTCACGTTCTCGTTCGCGGACGATCCCGCGCCGAAC
The DNA here is from genome assembly GCA_964514075.1 of uncultured bacterium. Classification (GTDB taxonomy): domain Bacteria; phylum Eisenbacteria; class RBG-16-71-46; order CAZEPH01; family CAZEPH01; genus CAZEPH01. The sequence continues at coordinate 6,401 of CAZEPH010000024.1, forward strand.
GGCGCACAGTTGGGCGCGGCTGGCATCGTCAACATGCGCGGCAACGTGCTCGCGGTGATGCCGCATCCCGAGCGCGCAGCATGGCTCTGGCATGTGGCGTGGGACGTGAGGGGGCCGTGGGGCGATGCACGCCGGCGCATGGCCGCGCAGTCCGAGACACGCGACGCGCACGGGCCGGGATGGGGGGTGTTCGCCTCCCTCGCCGCCGCCTTCGACGTGGTGCCAGCATGACGGACGCCGCGGTCATCCGGCTGCGCACGATCGACCTCACCGCGCAGACCGTGCACACCCTTCTCGAACGCGCGGCGGGTGCGCCGCCGATCCGTCTCGAGCGGCGGATCATCTGGATGGTGCGCTACGCGGACGGCGCGGACGGCAGCGTCGTGCGCGCGCGGCTCGCGGTGCCGGGCGTGCTGCACAACCCCAACAAGGAGTCGCTCACGATCGTCGAGGACGCGCACGCGCCGCTCGTTCCCGCTCGGGCGGGAGATGCGTGCATCGTGGTATGGTCGCGCGACAGAGCTGGACGCGTCGAACTCGCGGCAGCGCTGCACGACGACGTGAGTGCGATCGCGGACGCGGAGCACATCACGCTCTGGTGGATGCGCGCCACGGCCGGCGGCGATGTCCGCGCGTTCGCCGAGGAGGTCGCATGCGTACGCGACCGGCGGCACGGCGTGTTGATCAACCCGCACCTGTCGATGGGTGGAGTGCTCAACGAGGCGCCCACAATCGCGCGGCTCGCTGGCGCGCTGTGGCCCGAGGAAGCTCATATGGAGGCGGAACGGTGAGGATGCACGGGAGTGCGTGGCCCAGTGAACTCGCGTCGTGCCACGAGGAATGCGGTGTGGTCGGTGTGATCCACGTCCCGGACGCCGCCTCGCAGGCATCGCTGGCGCTACACGCTCTGCAGCACCGCGGGCAGGAGAGCGCCGGCATCGCGGCATCTCTGGGCGAGACTTTTGCCGTGCATCGCGGCCTGGGCCTCGTCTCCGATGTGATCACCGGTGACGTGCTCGTGGGTCTGCCCGGATCGCTCGCAGTGGGGCACAACCGCTATTCCACGACGGGGTCGACGTGCGTGGAGAACGCGCAGCCATTCGTCGTCGCGTGTCGCCTCGGACAGGTCGCGGTGGCGCACAACGGGAACCTCGTGAACGCGGCCGAACTGCGCGCCGCCATGGAGGCCGACGGCGCCGTGTTCAGCACCACGAGCGACAGTGAGATCATCGTGCAGTTGCTGGCACGCTCGCACGCACCCACGTTGCGCGATATGCTGGCGGAGGCGATCGCGCCACTGCGCGGCGCCTTCACACTGGTGTTGGCCACGCCCGACACGTTGATCGGACTGCGCGATCCGCACGGTTTTCGCCCCCTTGTGCTCGGCCGGCTGGGATCCGGGTGGATTCTCGCGAGTGAATCGTGTGCGCTCGACGCGCTCGGCGCGACGATGGAGCGCGAGATCGAACCGGGCGAGATGGTGCTGATCACGCGCTCCGGGGTGGAGAGCGTGCGCAAGGTAGAGCCGCAGGCCCCGCGGCAGTGCGTGTTCGAGTTGATCTACTTCTCGCGTCCGGATTCCGTCGTGTTCGGGGAATCAGTGAACACGGTGCGCCGGCGTCTCGGCGAGCAACTCGCGCAGGAAGCCCCGGCGCCCGTGGACGTGGTGATCGCCGTGCCCGACTCGAGCAACGCCGCGGCGCTCGCCTATGCGTCGCGTCTCGGCGTCCCCTTCGAGCACGGGATCATCCGAAGCCACTACGTGGGTCGCACCTTCATCAACCCGACGCAGAGCATTCGGTCGAAGGCCGTCGCGATGAAGTACAACCCGGTGCGTACGATCCTGACCGGAAAGAGCGTCGCTGTCGTCGACGACTCCATTGTGCGCGGCACGACGAGCCGAGCACTCGTGAAGCTCCTGCGCCGCTTCGGAGCACGCGAGGTGCACTTTCGCGTGGCGAGTCCGCCCGTCATCGGACCGTGCTACTACGGCATCGACACGCCGACGCGCGGCGAGCTGATCGCGTCGACGCACACGCACGGCGAGATTGCGAAGTACTTGAACGTGGATTCGCTCGCGTATCTGAGTCTGGATGGGCTCCGTGCCGCGGTGCAGCGCCCCGACGCGCACTGCTACGCGTGCTTTACGCTCGCGTACCCCGTGACGTTCGAAGGACAGCCGCGAAAGAACGCCCTGGAAGCGACGGTGACGACGTGAGCACGCCGCTCGACGAATTGCGGGCGCAGCGTGAGCAGAAGATGCGCGCGCTGCGTGAGCGGGGAATCGAGCCGTACGCCTACGGCTTCGCGGTCACGCACCACGCGGCGGACGTCACGGACGCCTTCGACACGCTGAGCGCGAGCGAAGAAACCGTGAGCGTGGCGGGCCGCTTGATGGGACGGCGCGGACATGGCAAGGCGAGTTTCGGCGATCTCGCCGACTGGACCGGCTCGGTGCAGATCTACATCAAGTCCGACGTGGTCGGACCGGAGACGTACGACACGTTCCGGTCGCTTCTCGACGTGGGCGACATGATCGGCGTCGAGGGCACGGTGTTCCGCACGAAGATGGGGGAGATCTCCATTCACGTGACGCGCCTCACGCCGCTCGCGAAGTCCCTGCGCCCGCTACCGGAGAAATGGCACGGCCTCGTAGACCGCGAGGCTCGACGGCGGTATCGCTATGTCGATCTCATCGTGAACCCGGAGGCGCGGCGCGTCGCTCTCGCGCGCGTGCGCGCGGTACGCGCACTGCGTCAGTTCCTGGACGCGCGCGGGTTCCTCGAGGTGGAAACCCCCGCTCTGCAACCGATCTACGGCGGTGCGGCGGCCGAGCCATTCACCACGCATCACAATGCGCTGGGGACGACGCTGTACCTGCGGATCGCAGACGAGCTGTACCTCAAGCGGTGCATCGTCGGCGGCATGGAGCGCGTGTACGAGATCGCGAAGGATTTCCGGAACGAGGGCATGGACTGGAGCCATAGCCCCGAGTTCACCATGCTGGAGTTGTACCAAGCGTACGCGGACTACCGCGACATCATGGACCTCGCGGAGGACATGCTGCGCGCGGTGGCGCGCGACGTCACCGGAGACCTCGTTCTGCACAAGGGTGACACGGTGATCGACATCAGCCGCCCGTGGCGGCGCGTGACGATGACGCAGGTCGTCTCCGAATCGCTCGGCGTGGACGCGTCTGTGGCCACACCCGCACAACTGCGCGACGCCGGCGCGGGCCGCGGCGTCACCTTGCACCCAGGTGTGTCCTGGGGCGAGGCGCTCTTCACGCTCTTCGAGGAGGTCGTGGAGCACACACTCGTCGAGCCGACCATCGTGATGGATCACCCGGTGGACGTGTCCCCGCTTGCGAAGGTGCACCGCACGGATCCGCGCGTCGTGGAACGCTTCGAGATCTTCATCGGCGGAACGGAGATGGGGAACGCGTTCTCCGAGCAGAACGACCCGCTCGCGCAGGCACGCGCCTTCGACGCGCAACTGGAGCGCGCCGCACGCGGCGATGCCGAGGCCCACCAGCGCGACGACGACTACCTGCGCGCGCTGGAACACGGCATGCCGCCGACCGGCGGATTCGGCCTCGGCGTGGATCGCCTGATCATGATGCTCACGGGCGCCACGAACATCCGCGACGTGATCCTGTTTCCGCTGCTGCGTCCGCGTTCCGCAGACGCTCCGGCGGATGACTTCGCCGTGGCGGACGCCGCCGTGGATCACTCCCCGTAGCGCGCGTGCCGCTTCCCCTGGAGTTCGTTCTCGCACGGCGCTACCTCGCGCCGCGCCGTCGCGCGGGGGCCGTGACCGTGATGACGTGGGTGAGCACGGCCGGCGTGGTGATCGGCGTTGCGGCACTCGTCATCGTCCTTGCAGTCGTAAGCGGGTTTCAGCGCGAGTTGGAGACGCGCATCGTCGGCACCAACGCACACGTCATCGTGCTGCCGCCCGAGGGACGATCCGATCTCTCCGACGGCGAGCGCGTCGCCGAGGCCGTGCGTCGGGCGCCGGGCATCGTGGCCGCGACACCGTTCGTCTTCGGGAAGGCGATGATCGCGAGCACCACGAACATCGATGGCGTGGCGATCAAGGGCGTGGATCCCGCGCACGAACGTCTCGTGACGACGGTTCTGTCCACGGTGTCGCCGCCGCTCCGGGAAGACGTTATCTCCGGCGTGATACTCGGACGGCAGCTCGCGCGCGCCCTGCACGTGGACGCGGGTGACGAGATCACCCTCACCGCCGCGGCGGTACCCGGCATGCTGGGCGCATTCGCACAGCCACGCGTGATCACCCTGAAGGTGCAAGGGGTGTTTACGACGGGCCTCTACGAGTTCGACTCGTCTCTCGGTCTCGTCTCGATCTCGACGGGGCAAGCGCTCTTCGGCCTGGAGGGCGGCGTGAGCGGCGTCGCCGCGAGCGTGCCTGACTTGATGCGCGCGCAACTCGACGCCGATCGCCTGCAGGCGTCGATGGGTCCGGCGGTCCACGTGATGAGTTGGATGGAGCAGAACGCGAATCTCTTCGCCTGGATGCGCATGGAGAAGCTCGTGATGTTCCTCATCCTCACACTCATCGTGGTCGTCGCGGCATTTCACATCACGAGTTCCTTGTCGATGACCGTGGTGGAGAAGCGCGGCGACATCGGCATCCTGCGTTCCATGGGGGCGACGGCGGGCTTGGTGCAACGCGTGTTCGTGACGATGGGCGCCGTGATCGGGTTCACGGGAACGACGCTCGGTCTGGCGCTGGGTCTCGCGGCCGCGAGCGCGCTGTCGTACTGGCACGTGATCGACCTTCCAGGGGACGTGTACTTCCTCGATACGTTGCCTGTCCGCATCCAGGCTGGGGACGTGACGATCGTCGCGCTGGCGTCGTGCACGCTGTGTCTGCTCGCGACGGTCGCGCCTGCGCGTCGTGCGGCTGCGCTCCATCCAGTGGAAGCGATCCGTGTCGGCGAGTAACCCGGCGATCGAAGCGCGCGGCGTCACGCGCGTCTACGACTCGAGACTCGATCGCATCGAGGTTCTACGCGGCGTCGATCTCGCGGTCGCACCCGGCGAGGTGGTGACGATCATGGGACCGAGCGGCTCGGGCAAATCGACCTTGCTGCACGTGCTCGGGACGCTGGACGCGCCGACGAGCGGGGAGGTGTGGATCCAGGGGCGCCGCGCCGACACGCTTCCCGACGGTGACCTCGCGAACATGCGGGGCCGGCAGGTCGGGTTCATCTTCCAGTTTCATCACTTGATGCCGGAGTTCACGGCGATCGAGAACGTGATGATGCCGGGCCTTCTGCAACGCGTGGACAGGGCGACGGCGACCGCGCGCGGGCGGGAACTGCTGCGCGCCGTAGGCGTCGAGCACCGCGCCCGCCATCGTCCGGGTGAGCTGTCCGGGGGGGAACGGCAGCGCGTGGCCGTGGCCCGCGCACTTTTCAACGAACCCCGCGTGATTCTGGCCGATGAACCTTCGGGTGATCTGGATCGCGAACGGGCCGCGGCCCTGCACGAGTTCCTCTTGGCGCTGCCGCGCGAGCACAACGTCGCTCTCGTCATCGTGACGCACGACGAGGAACTCGCGCGGCGCGGCGACCGGGTCTTTTCCTTGTACGACGGAACACTGCGGTGCATCTAAGGGCGTGCGGTTGGGTGCTTGCGGGGCGGTCCCGTGCTACACTGCCGATCGCCAGGGACATGCACGAGTGCGGACACCAGTGAGGGCGAACGATGCAGTGTGACGCGTGCGGACAGGCACCGGCGACGCAGCACGTTACGCAAGTCATCAACAACAAGGTGACGGAGTTGAATCTGTGCGCACCGTGCGCGGAAGAGCGCGGGTTCATGGTAACGGCGAGCCCCGCGGGCTTGGCGATCGCGGACTTCCTCGCACAGATGGTCGACGACGTGACGACCACACATGAGGACAAGGTCGGCCGCGTCCAGTGCCCGGGGTGCGGCATGTACTACTCGTCGTTCCGCGAGACGGGCCACCTGGGGTGCGCCGCGTGCTACGAGGCATTTCGCCAAAGCCTGCGTCCGCTCCTCCGCCGCATTCACGGCGAGCCGCGTCACGTCGGCAAAGCGCCACATCGGGACGGTGAGCGTTTCGCGCGCCGTCGCGAGATGCAGCGCTTGCACGAAGAACTGGAGCGCGCGATCGCCCGCGAAGACTACGAGCACGCCGCCACACTGCGGGACAACATCCGCGCGCTGGAGACCGCCACATCCGAGGGGCCTGTCGCATGACAATGCCCAAGCGGCCCGACGGCGACGCAAACTCCAACGGGCTGGCGCATCCAGCGCTCGCGCATTTGGCGACCACGCCCGGCACCTGGATGGCCGGCACGGGCGAGGAGCCCGCGCACGTCCTCTCGACGCGCGTGCGGCTGGCACGAAACCTCGCGGCGATCCCGTTCACTCATCGCGCGCGCGAAGAGCAACTGGCGTCGATCCTCACGAGCGTCGCGACGGCCGCGCGCCGCTCCCATCCGCTGACCGACGGCTCCGCGTGGAAAATGAACGATCTCTCCGCGATCGAGCGGGCGTTCCTCCTGGAGCGGCACTTGATCAGCCGCGACATGGCGGATGCGCGGCGCACACGCGGGGTCCTGATCGGCGCCTCGGAGTCGGCGTCGGTGATGGTGAACGAGGAGGACCACATCCGCATCCAAGCCCTGGCTCCGGGGCTGCAACTCTATGATGCGTGGGAACTGGCCGATACTCTCGACAACGACCTGGACGCTGTTCTGGAGTACGCGTTCTCGGACGACTGGGGATACCTCACGTCGTGTCCGACCAACGTCGGGACGGGAATGCGCGTCTCGGTACTCGTCCACCTGCCGTCTCTGGTGCTGACGAAGCAGATTTCGAAGGTCGTGCAAGGTCTGTCGCAGATGGGCCTGGCCGTGCGCGGATTCTATGGAGAGGGATCCGAGGTGATGGGCAACTTCTTCCAGGTGTCCAATCAAACAACGCTCGGACGCTCCGAGCGCGAGAGCCTCGAAGTGCTCGAGAAGGCGACACGCCAATTGCTCGAACACGAGGAGGCGGCCCGCGACCACATGTTGCGTGACCCTCTCACGCGCGCGATGCTCGAAGACAAGATCTGGCGCGCCTATGGCACCCTGCAACACGCACGGCTGCTGACGAGCCAAGAAGTGGTGAACCTCACTTCCGCGGTCCGCTTCGGCGTGGCCGTGGACATGCGCGGCCTGCCGGACGTAGCCGCGCTCAACGAGGTTGTGATCTGCGCGCAGCCGGCGCATCTGCAGGTGATGGTTGGCCGCGTCATGGATGCATCCGAACGGCGCATTGAACGCGCGCGCTATGTGCGCGAACGATTGACGCGCCGTGCGGCGCCGGATGGTCCGGCCGCCGCAAGTTCGTCGTCGTAGGGAGTCGACCGATGCACGACAAGTTCACCGAACGCGTTCGGAAGGTGATGTATCTCTCGCGCGAGGAGGCGTCCCGTCTCCAGCACGACTACATCGGGACCGAACACCTCCTGCTTGGGGTGATCCGCGAGGGCGAAGGCATCGCCGCAACGGTGCTGACGAATCTCGGACTCGACTTGGACCAGATCCGCCAAGCGGTGGAGAGCATGGTCGCCCCGAGTGGCGGGACGCTGACGATCGGAGAGATCCCCTTTACGCCGCGCGCAAAGCGCGTCCTCGAGCTCGCCGTTGATGAAGCGCGTCAACTGGGACACAACTACGTCGGAACCGAGCACCTGTTGCTCGGTTTGATTCGCGAAGGCGAAGGCGTCGCGGCGCGCGTTCTCGGCGAACTGGGACTCGATCGCAGGAAGGTCCGCGAGGAAA
>CAZEPH010000025.1:0-14193 GCA_964514075.1 uncultured bacterium
GGCTTCGAGCGCGGGGCGGTCGGGTCCGTCGCCGGCGATCCAGCACTCCGCATCCATGTGTGCGCACGCGCCGATCAAGTCACCGAAGCCCTTCTTCGGCACGAGGCGTCCGATGCCGAGCACGACGCGCGCGCGCGCGGCGGGTGCCTCGTAGCGAAACGCCTGCGTGTCGAGGCCGTTGTTCACGACCACGATGCGCTCGCGCACGTCGCCCGCGAGCGCCGCGAGGTACGACGCGTTGAACCGGCTCACGGTGATCACGCGCGCGGCGTCGCGCATCGTGCCGCGCAGGTCCTCCGCGTCGACGCGATCGGTGTAGATATCCCGTGCGTGCGCGGTGAACGAGTACGGAATCCCCGTCGCGCGCGAGGCCGCGCGCGCCACGGTCGCGGCGACGTTGCCGAAGTGCGCGTGCAGGTGATCCACGCGGTGCTCCCGCACGGCCGCGGCCAGACGCTCGGCCAGCACCGCGGGATCGCGCGATCCGTCGGGATCGCACAACCGCGCAACGGGTGTGCGCACGTCGTGCCAGGCGTCCAGGCTATCGTCCGGGTCCGCCGGCCGGAGCGCGAACAACGCGAGCGCGAGCCCGGCGCGCTCATGTGCCAGGATCTCGCGCAGGATGAAGGTCTGCGAGAGTCGCGGGTAGTGCTTGAGGACGTAGCCGACCCTCATAGCTCCTCCGGGGCGGTGCGGCACATGTGTGCCGCGAAGAGGTGCCGCGACACCGTCTCGGTGATACGGCCCCGTCGCGAAATCGTCACGCGTTCTTTCCTCGCATGTATCACGGCGGCCCGGTCCCCCTACTCGTTTCCGCCAGCGACCGACGGCTCTCTTTGGAGGTACCCATGTCCACGCGTGCCCTGTTCTACTCTCACGACACACTCGGGCTCGGCCACATTCGGCGCTGCTTGGCGCTGGCCACCGCCCTCACGCGTCGCATCGACGACCTCTCGGTTCTCATCGTGACGGGATCGTCCGCCGCGTCGTCGTTCGCGCTCCCTCCGAACGTGGACTTGCTGAAGATCCCGAGCATTCGCAAAATCGACAATGGCCGGTACACGTCGCGCACGTTCCAGGCGAACGCCACAGAGGTGCGCTCTCTGCGCGAAGGCATCATGCGCGAGACGATGCGCGTTCTCGAGCCGGAGATCATCTACGTCGACAAGGATCCCCTCGGTCCGTTGGGCGAGCTCGAAGCGCTCCTGCGCGAGAACCGCGCCGCGCGCGCCCTGGGGCGTGGCGCGCTGACGCTCCTCGGACTGCGCGACATTCTGGACGATCCCGCCATCGTGCGCGAGGAGTGGGCGAAGCGCGGGACCGTTGATGCGATCGACCGCTACTACGACCGCGTGCTCGTCTACGGCATGCAGGACGTGTACGACATGGGTGCCGAGTACAACCTCCCGGAGAGTATCACCGCCAAGACGTCGTACCTCGGCTACATCGACCCGCGCGAGCGCGATCACATGGAGCGGTGGACCGCGGTGCAGAACGGCGAGACGCAGCGCATCGTCGTGACGGCCGGCGGCGGCGAGGACGGTTTCAACCTGTTCGCCACGTATCTGCGCGCCGCTCGTCACCTCGAGCAGCAGCACGCCATCGAGAGCACGCTCGTGCTCGGCCCCGACTTCCCGGAAGCCAAGGTCGACCTCTTGGAGATGCTCTCGAGCGAACTCTCGCACCGCACGTTCATCGTGCGCTTCGCCGAGGAGATGGGCTACTACCTGCAGAACGCCGATCTCGTCGTCTCCATGGCGGGCTACAACACGATGTCCGAGGTGCTGGCGTACGGCAAGCGCGCGGTCGTCGTGCCGCGCGTCGCTCCGCGGCGCGAGCAACTCCTGCGCGCCGAGCGCTTCGAGCGCCGCGGGCTCCTTTCTCTCGTGCGACCCGAGACGCTCACCGACCGGACGCTCGCAGACGCCTTGCGCGCCGCGTTGTCGCACCCGGTGACGTCCGCCGCCGACGCGTCGATCGACCTGTGCGGTCTCGAGAACACTGCGGCCGTCGTGTCCGACATGCTCGCGCACACGGTGGATGCGCGCTGTGCCTGACACCCCGCGCCTGCACGTCGGGTACGTGCTCAAGACGTACCCGCGCTTGTCCGAAACGTTCATCCTGGACGAGATCCTCGGGCTGGAGGCGCGGGGAGTGCAGGTCACGATCCTCGCGCTGAAGCGGCCGGGCGACCCGCGCTTTCACGCGAAGATCGCACGCGTCGCCGGTGACGTTCTGTACGCTCCGGACGTGCGGTCGAACGCGATGCTCGGATTCCTCGCGGCGCACGCGCCGGCGCTGAGCGGCCGCGAGTCGGTCGTCTCGGAGATGTTCTGGTCGGCGCTGCACCACCGCGACATCGACTCGCTCAAAGTGCTCGTGCCGGCGATTGCCTTCGTGCGTGCGATTCGCGAGCGCGGGATCCAGCACCTGCACGCGCACTTCGCCACGTCCGCCACGAGCACGGCGATGCGCCTCGCGCGCATCGCCGGCATCGGCTACTCGTTCACCGCGCATGCCAAGGACATCTTCCACGACGACGTGGACGACGCCGCGCTCGCCGAGAAGGTCGCGTACGCGCAGCATGTCGTCGCGGTGAGCGACGTCAGCGCGGCGCACCTGCGCGAGCTCGCCGGCCCCGCACACGCGCAGAAGATCGTGCGCGTGTACAACGGGCTCGATCTCACCGAGTACCCGTCTCCCGTTCCGAGCGCGTCCGCCCGCGTGCCGCTCGTCGCCGGCGTCGGGCGGTTGATCCCCAAGAAGGGGTTCGACACGCTCATCGACGCGATCGCTCTCCTTCGTCGCGAGGGACGCTCCGTCCCCTGCGAGATCATCGGCGACGGGGAATTGCGCGACGCACTGAGCGCGCGCGTCGCGTCGCAGGATGTCGGGGACCTTGTCACGCTGCGCGGCGCGGCGCGTCACGACGACGTGTGTGCGCTCCTCGCGCGCGCGCGGGTGTTCGCGCTGCCCGCGTGCATTGCGGAGGACGGCAACCGCGACGGTCTCCCCGTGGCGATCGTCGAAGCGATGGCGTGCGGCACGCCGGTCGTCTCCACGCCGGTGGTGGGCATCCCGGAAGCGGTGCGCCACGAGGAAACGGGCGTTCTCGTGCCCGAACGGGATGCGCCCGCTCTCGCCCGCGCGATCGTGCGTCTCCTCGACGATCGCGCCTTCGCCGCCCGGCTCGCAGCCGCCGCGCGCGCGCACGTGGAAGCGCAATTCGACGTCCGGCACAGCGCCGCGATCGTGCAGGATCTCTTCGCGCGCGCCGTCCTGCCCGCGCCGTCGCCCTCGCCGGTGAGCGCGCACGCATGATCCGGCGCGTTCTTCTGTACAGTGGCGATTTCGGCATTCCCGTCGACGGAACGAAAGGGGCGTCGGTCCACCTGCGGGCCGTCGCGCGCGCGTTCGTCGAGTGCGGCGTGGAGGTCGTCCTCGCGAGCCCGCGGGCCGGCGACGCGCAGCTGACGGGCGTGCGGGTGATCGCCCTGCCGTCTCGCCCGCGCCCGAGCGACGACGCCTTCGATCCGGCACGCATGAGCGAGGCGCACGCGGCGCTCCTTCGCACGCTCGCCCCCGCCGATCTAGTGTACGAGCGCAGCGCGCTGTGGACGACGGCCGGTCTCGCCGTCGCGGACGCGTGGAGCGTGCCCCATTTCGTCGAGGTGAACGCACCGCTCACGCTGGAGGCCGCGCGGTGGCGCACGTTGCGTCACGCCGACGCCGCGCGTGCCGCGGAAGAGCGCATCGCGCGCGGCGCGACGCGCCTGTTCCCCGTGTCGGAGCCCATCGCGGATCACCTGCGCGCGTGCGGCGCGCAGCCGGACGCGGTCGTGCTGCTCCCCAACGCCGTCGACCCCGCGTTTCTCGACGCGGGTCGACGGCGCCTCGCGGCCCCGCGCGGACACACGGAGAGCGACGCGTTCACCGTGTGCTTCGTCGGAAGTCTCAAGCCGTGGCACGGCATCGAGACGCTGCTGGAGGCGTTCCGCCTGCTCGGCGGATCCGCGTCGGGCTACCGGTTGCTGATCGCGGGCGACGGTCCGCTGGCATCGCTCATCGGCGACGCCGCACGCGACGCGGACGGCATCGAGTGGATGGGCGCGGTACCGCACGAGGACGTGCCGGCCGTGCTCGGACGCGCCGACGTGGCAGTGGCACCGTACCGGGACGATGCAGGCGGCTACTTCTCCCCGCTCAAGGTGGTGGAGTACCAAGCGGCCGGCGTCCCTGTGGTGGCATCCGGCGGCAGAGGTGTGGAGGAACTCGTCCGGGACGGGGGTACCGGAATCCTCTTCACGTCAGGCGACCCTGCGTCCCTGGCTCGCGCACTCGCAACGTGTCGGCTGGATCGCACGCTCGCAGCGCGTCTCGCCGCCGATGCCTTCGCGTCCGTCGCACACCGGACGTGGCGCTCCGTCGTGGAGCGCATTCTGCGCGAAGCACATGCCGTGACCGCGCACGCGAGCCGCGCATGAGCGTGCGCGTCGCGGTGCGCCGGCCCAAGCAGTTCGGCGATTGGAACTCCCTCGTCCGTTTCTACCGCACGTTCGGGCACGCGGTGATGCGGCACAAGGGGCTCATCGCCGCCGCCCTCTCGTCCACGATTCTCTCGGCACTGTTCGAAGTGCTCAAGCCGTGGCCGCTCAAGATCGTCTTCGACTACGTTCTCTCCTCGAGCACGAAGCGGCAGCACGTGCCGTTCATCGGTGATCTGCGCGATGCGGCTCCTCTCGTGATCGTGCAGTGGTCGTGCATCGCGCTCCTCGCGATTTCGCTCGTGGCAGCCGTTTGTTCGTACTGCGAGGCGTACTTCACGGCGGCCGCCGGACAGCGTGTCGCCTATCGTATTCGCAAAGACGTGCTGACGCGCCTGCACGAGCTACCGCTGTCCTTTCACGCGCGCCGCCGCTCGGGCGACTTGCTCATGCGACTGACCGGCGACGTGGAGTTGGTGAAGAGCTTTCTCGTCCCCGGGACCATCATGGGCGTCGGCCGCGCGGTGCTCATGACGGTCATGTTCCTCGCGATGATCTCGCTCGATGTGACGCTCACGTTGTGCGTGATCGCGGTGGCGCCGCTCCTGTCGCTCTTGTTCGTGCGCTTTTCGCTGCGCATTCGCGAGGCGTCGCGCCGCCAGCGGCAGCGCGAAGGCGACTTCGCTTCCTCCACGTCGGAATCCATCGCATCCGTCTCGCTCGTGCAGGCGTACGCGGCCGAGAGCGCCGAGGTGAATCGCATTCTGCGGTCCAGCCGCCGCAGCCTGCGCGCCGGTCTGCAAGCCACCAAGCTCGAAGCCACGCTCGTCGGTTTGACGGACGTGCTCATCGCCGCCGGCACCGTGCTCGTGTTGTGGGTCGGCACGATGCGCGTGCTGAACGGATACCTCACACCGGGCGACGTGCTGGTCTTCGCCGCCTATCTACGCGGCGTCTACAAGCCGGTGCGCAAGCTCACGTCGCTGGCTGCGCAGAGCGCCAAGGCCACGGCCGGCGGCGAACGCCTCGTGGAGATCCTCCGTGCACACGCACCAGCGGATCCGCCCGATGCGATCGTGCCGTCGCGACTCGACGGCGCGCTGCAGTTCGAGCACGTCACCTTCGGCTACACGGACGAGACGGACGTGTTGCACGACATCTCGCTCACCATACCCGCGGGCTCGCGCGTGGCGCTCGTCGGTCCCTCCGGCGCGGGGAAGTCGTCGCTCGTCTCGCTCATTCCGCGCCTGCACGATCCGCGCGCGGGCCGCATCCTGCTCGACGGCCGCCCGCTGACCGACTACGCGCGCGGGCCGTTGCGCGAACGCATCGCGGTGGTGTTCCAGGACTCGCTGCTGCTCGGTCTCACGGTGCGCGAGAACATCGCGTTCGGACGCGACGACATCTCCGATGCGGACATCGAGCGCGCGGCGCGCCTGGCGCGCATCCACGACCGCATCGCGCGTTTGCCGAACGGATACGACACCGTGCTCGACGAGCGCGGCGCGAGCTTGTCGGGCGGCGAGAAGCGCCGCGTGGCGATTGCCCGCGCGCTCGTCCGCGACGCGTCCATCCTGATCCTCGACGAACCGACGACCGGCGCGGACCTGGCGCTGGAGTTGGACCTCACGCGGACGCTCCTCGAGCAGAGTCGCGGGCGCACGGCGATCATCATCAATCACCGTTTCCGTCTGATCGACCAGACCGACATCGTCGTGTTGATTCGCGACGGGCGGGTGCGCGCCGTCGGCCCGCACGAGCGCCTGCTGGCGGAGTGTCCCGAGTACGCCGCGTTCGCCGCGTCCGGTTCCGACGACGAGACGGACGTAAGCCTCGCGGCGGCGGGAGCCGCGCGATGACGCGCGTTCTACACGGCGCCGGACTGCGTGACCCCGCTCTGCCGCACCTGGACGCGGGCCTCGACGCGGCCACGGTGTCGGCGGCTCTCGCGCCCGCGTGGAGCGCGTACTTCCACACCCCGATCGACATCACCGGCGGCACCGTGACGTACGTGCGTTACAAGCCGTCGACGAGTCTCATCGTCGGATACCGGTTGTCCGCCAGCGGCGCCGGTGCACAGCCGGTGATCCTTGGATACGGGAAGATGGTCCCCGCCGATCGCGCCGCGGACGCGCTGGATCGCGCACGCGCATCGGCGGACAGGAAGAGCGACACGCACGTGCTGTGGCTCGAATCACTCTCGATGATCTTCCACGTGTTCCCGTTCGACCGCGAAGTACACGGCCTGCGCCACCTCATGAACCGGAACAAGATGAAGCGCATTGCGCGCGCGGCCATCTCGTGGGAATCGCCGGCGATTCGCGTGAGCGGCAAACGCACGAGTCTCTCGTTGCGCCGCTACAAGCCGGAGCGTCGCGTCGTGGTCGCTGCGGACTTGGGCTGTGTGGACGAGACGACCGGTGTCGTGACGCGCCTGCGCTCGCACGTGAAGGCGTACGCCGACGACACAGGAGCGCGCGTCGCGCGCATCACCGCGCACGTGCGCGCCTCCTGTCCGCCCGGCGTGATCGTCCCGGCAGTGCTGGGATACGACGCGGACACGCGCGTGCTCTTTCAAGCGGAAGTGGACGGACGCCCGTTGATCGAGAACACCGAAGAGGCCGCGTGGGCGCACACGGGTCGCGCACTCGCGTGGCTGCACTCTCTCCCTCCGTCGGACGCCGGCCCCCCCACGCACACGATCGAGGCGGCTCTCGCGGACGCACGCTCGCTCGTCGAGTACGTGCGTCACTTGGATGACGCCGTGCTTGGCAGCACGATCGAGCGCGTCGTGGGAGCGCTCGAGCAGTACGTGCCGGCGCCGATCGCCGCCACGACGGTACACGGCGATTTTCACCATCACCAGGTTCTCGTCGCGGGCGATCGCGTGGCGCTCGTGGATTGGGACAGCGCCGGAGACGGCGACGCGCGGCTGGACGTGGGCACGTTCCTCGCCCACGCCACGCTCGCACGGCTCTCGGACGCGGCACACACCGCGCACCTTTCGCGCGCGACGGCGGCGTACCTCGCCGCGTATCGCAGCCAGGCGGGGCGTGACATTCCGTCACTCGGATGGTTCACCGCGCTCGGACTCGCGCGTCTGGCGGCCGTTCCGTTCCGCGAGGTGCGCCCCGCCTGGCGCAGCGACAGCGGGCGCATCCTCGCCGCCGCGCTGGAGGCGCTCGGATGACGCAGGCGCTCTCCGCCGGTCTCGCCTCGTGGCTCGATCGTCACACCGCAGCGCGCCGCCTTGACGCGTTCGGCGCGCCGCGCGCGGACATCGTGCGCGGGGCGATGCGGCTCACGCGAGCCGGCATCGAGGTGACGTATGAGTTCGCGTCATCGGAGCATCGATTCGCCGCCGTGACGCTGGACCGCGATGCATCCCCGGCGAGCGTCGCGTCGGTGTGGGTGTCTCCGGACGATCCGCGCCTCGATGCGAGCGCGCTCGACAGCGCAGAGGTCGCGCGTGCGGCCGCACAGTTCGCGGGGCTGCCGGTTGCCGCGAGCGCATCCGTCGAGCGGTGCATGATCGCGCACCGGTTCGGGCGGCGCATGGTGCAGGGCCTGACGCTGCGCACGCCGGACGATGGGGCACACGTCGTCGCTGCCAAGACACGGCATCGCGCGCCGCGCGCGGGCGTGGAGCTGGCGCCGAGCGCCCATTCTCTTGCCGCGATCCCTCGATCGAAGACGCTGGGCCGTGTGGGGACGGGTCACGTCGTTCTGTTCGAGTGGATCGCGGCTTCTTCGCTCCACGATGCGCTGCGAAGCGGAGCGCCCGCGCCGCTCGCGCGCGTCGGGCAGGCCCTCGCAGACTTCCACGCGCGCGCACGCCTCACAGGCGCATCGACGGTGCGCACGTCGGAGAGCGAGACCGCGCCGCTGCGTTCCCTCGCCACGCTCGCGGAAGACGCCTGCGGGATCGACGCCGCGCCCATTCTCGAGGGCATCGCGGAGTTGGAGCGCTCGTCGGGCGCCGCGGCGTTCGACGGCGCGCCGCACGTCGTCGTGCACGGCGACTTGCACGACAAGCAAGTCTTCCCGCGCGAAGACACCGTCGTGCTCATCGACCTGGACGGCGCCGCGCTCGCTCCAGCCGCGCTCGACGTCGGCAACTTCGCAGCGCATCTCGTGCTGCGCGCGGTACAGTCCGGGCGCGATCCGCGCGACGCCGCGGGCGACATCGCCGCGTTCGTGTCCGGGTACACGGCGCAGGCGGGAGCGTGTTCGGAGGGTGCGCTTCTCTTCGCGTACCGCGCAAGCGCCGTGCGGCTCGCACTCCTGTACCTCCTGCGCATCGACGGCGCAGCGGCGTTCGACCCGCTCATGCGCGAAGCGCTCGAACCGCTCGTGGGATGACAGCTGTGATGCGTGTCGTACTCCTCAGCCTGCTCACGCTCCTCGTCGCCGCGTGCGCACACTCCACCGAAACGCTCAGCGGATTGAGCGCCGTGCCAGCCGGCGAGTGGGCCGAGGCGACGCTGCTCTCCGCCGATTCGGCCTGGACCACGCGCAAGATCGACCTCAAAGGCAAGCAGCGCACGAACGAGTGGATCGTCACGGGACCGCTCGCACGCGCGGCGGACGGCACGCTGGCGATTCTCGGTGTCCCGTTCATGACGAACGATGCGACGGCGACCAAGGACACGAGCGGCGCGAACGTGTCGGTTGCGAGCCTGCGCGCGGGCGACGTCGTGGAGGCGCGCATCGCGCAAGACGGCGCGCGCTACGTCGCGCGGAAGCTGCGCCTGCGCGCCCCCACCGCGCCTCCGGAGGTGGAGGGGACGATCGAATCGGTCGATGCGTCGAGCATCCGCATCCTCGGGCGGAACATCGGGGTCGTCACCGAACGCCTACGCGTGCGGCGACTCGAACAGCGCGTGCAGCCCGTGCGCCTCGCGGACGACGACGATCTCCTGCCCGGCGAGGAGCGCCGGTTCGGTCCGTTCGCCGTCGCCGCGGCGCTCGCCGTCGACACGCGCGATCAGCGCAACTACGACCTGGACGGAACGCTCGCACGCAATCGCACCGACACGGAACCGACCGTGCGCACGGAGATCGCGGGAGTGCTCACACCGCGCCTCCGGTCGTTCGTCAAGGTGAGCGCGGCGCGGCGCATCATCCTGTCCGACCAACGCGGAACCCGTGTGGGATTCTCGCGCGTGCAGCTGAGCGAGGCGTATCTCCTGTTCCTCGGTGTCGGCCGTCCGAACGTGGCTCTCCAGGTCGGCCGACAGCGCATGGACGAAGCGCACGAGTGGCTGTACGACGAGGAACTGGACGGCGTGCGCCTGCACTGGGTCGGAGCGCGCCTCGCCGGGGAAGCGTCGCTCACCACGCGCATCGACAGCCTGCGCAACGACGCAGTGAACACGTGGAACACGTTGCTCACGATCACGGCAGCACCATCCTCGCGCGTCTCCCTCGGCGCGTATGCGTTACACCGCGCGCCGCGTGCGGCGGACACGGGCACGTCGCTCTGGTGGTACGGACTGCGCCTCGTCTCGCTCAAGTCGGGGAATCTGCGCGGGTGGGGCGACGTCGCGATCGTGCGCGGCGAGGACGGCGGGCTGTCGGTGCGCGGGCACGGGCATCATTTCTCCGCCAGCTACCAGCTCGCGAAGTCAGGCCGCGTTACGCTGAACGGCGCGTGGGCGCGCGGCTCGGGCGACGTCACGCTCTCCGACGGCGTGAACAACGCCTTTCGTCAGTCCGGGTTCAACGACAACAACGACCGCTTCGGCGGCGTGACGGGCTTTCGCTATTACGGCGAACTGACGCGCCCCAACCTGTCGAACCTCTCCGTCGTCACCCTCGGGCTCGGTGCACGCCCGGTCACGGGGGCATCCGTGGATCTTCTGCTCCATATGTATCACCAGCCCGTCGCCTCGCCACTGTTCGATAGCTCTCTCGACATGCGCCCGAGCAGTTTGTCCGCGTCTCTCGGGCGCGAAGCAGACCTGGTCGTCGGCATTCGCTCGATCCGTCGTGCCAAGGTGGAGTTCGTTCTCGCGCGCTTCTGGGCGGGAGACGCCTTCCCCACCTCGGAACACGCCACGACCGGCCGCCTCCAGGTGGAAGTCGGTCTCTGACCACGCACCCCGCAAGGGAAAGGAGCTGTATCCGGCCATGCGCCACATTCGCCACGTGCACCTGATGACCGTCGTACTCGCTGCGTCGTTCATCACATCCTCCGCTTTCGCATGGACGTTGTCCGGACACGTCACGGGAAGCGACGGTCTGCCGATTCACCTCGTGGATCTCGACGTGGAGGACCGCAATACCGGCCAGATCCTCCTCACGCCCACGGATACGACGAACAGCAACGGCGACTACGTCATCCCGAACATTCCCACGGGGAGCTACCGCATCTACTTCAACCCGCCTGCCGGGTCGCACTACTTCTCGGACAAGGTGGATCAGAACATCAGCAGCAACCGGACGATCAACATGACGCTGCAGGCCGGCGCGCTGGTGAGCGGATTTGTGAAGGATCCGGACGGGAATCCGCTGGCGAACATCGACCTCAATTTCTACGAAGCGGTGAGCGGGACGAACATCGGGGTCACCGGCGACAACACCGACCTCGCGGGACATTACAACGTCCTCGTGAACACGAACCTGACGTACAACATCCTCTACCGCGCGAACCTCGGCGACCCGCACGTCGCGCAGCAGTTCAACGGCGTCGCCGTCGGCACGACCGACATCACGCGACCCGACGTGATCATGCCGGTCGGCACGATCGTCACAGGCTTCGTGAAGCGGCAGAGCAACAACTCCGCGGTGTTCGACGCGAACATGAACTGCCGCACATCGAGCGATCACACGGAGATCACGCTCGGGTTCGACACGACGGATAACCTGGGCTCGTTCGCGCTGCCCGTCCTGCCGGGCACGTACGACTTCTCGGCGATCGCGCCACAAGGGAGCGGGCTCGCGAACAACATCGTGGGCAACGTCGTCGTCAACAACGCGCCCACGCAGAACATCGGCACGATCTTCCTTCCGAACGCGGTGACGCTTTCGGGGACCGTAACGAACAGTCTCAACCAGCCGGTGCTCGACGCGAACCTCGACGTGCGCGACCCCGCGCGCGGCGGCATCGAGATTCCCACCGACGGCGATCACACAAGCGCGTTGGGGCAATACTCCACGCTCATCGGCACCGGTACGTACGATCTCGTGTACTGGCCGCCCGCGTCTCTCGCCGCCGCAGCGACCGTGATTCGCAACCGCGTCATCACCGGCAACACGACTCAGAACGCGCAGCTTCTCCCCGGCTTCGTGATCTCGGGCGTCGTCACGAAAACCGGCGGTGCGACCGTAGAAAACGCGGACATCGACGCAATCCAGACGTCGGACAACTTCGTCTACCCGACCTTGAACGACAAGAGTGGAGCACTCGGGACGTACAGCATTCGCGTGCCGGGCGGAACGTACCGCTTCGTTGCCGACGGTCCGGCGGGAAGCGGCCTCACGCCCGACACCGTCGTCGTGACCGTGACCGCCAATACCACGGTGAACTTCGAGCTGTTCGACCCCACGATCGTGGGCGTCCCCGAACCGCCGGTCGCGGAGCACGGTGCTCTGTGGATGGCGCCCGCGGCCCCGAACCCCACGTCCGGTGCGACGACGCTGCACTTCCGCGCGCCGGCCGGCGAGGCGCAGCTCGCTGTGTACGCGCTCGACGGATCCCTCGTGCGCGCGCTCGACGTGCGCGGTGCGTCGGCGGCGACATGGGACGGGCGCGATGCGCGCGGCGCACGCGTGGCGCGCGGCGTGTACCTGTTCCGGCTGACTGCTGGATCCCAGACCGCGGTCTCGCGCGTGGTGGTGCGGTAGCGCGCCGTGCGCCGTATCGGTGCACTCGCTTCCGCGATCGTGCTGTTCGCCGCGTGTGCGGCGGACCGCGCGGTCGCGGAGCCGCGTTTGTCCGGACGCATCACCGACTACGACGGCCAGCCTGTCGCCTCCGCCGACCTGGATTTCTTTCACCCGGTCACCGGCGCCAAGCTGGACCCCTCCCCGCCCGGTAATCCGCAGAGCGACAAGACGGACGCAACCGGCTTCTACTCGATGCTCGTGTCGTCCGGGTTGTACCGCGTGCGGTACCAGCCGCCGCCCACGCGCGCGGACCTCGCGCTCGTCACGTATTTCAACGTGCTCATTCAGGCGGACACCACGCTCGACGTGCAGTTGCCGCGCGGATACGCCATCGCTGGGCAAGTGACGTCTCCGTCGGGATTCGGCGTCACCGCTGTGGACCTCGACGTGCTGAACGAGGCAACGGGCGAGCGGTTTTCGCCGCCTGGCGATCTAACGAACTTCCTCGGTTTGTATCAGCTCACCGTCGCGGCCGCGACGTACAGCGTGTTCTTCACGCCGCCGGTCAGCACGCATCTCGTGCCGGTGGTTCTACCGCACGTCACCGTGAACGCGGACGTGACGCTCGACGTGCGGCTGTCTGCGGGATTCATCCTGCGCGGCGAAGTACGCGACCCGAGCGGCGCGCTGGTCCCGGGCGTGGACCTGGATTTCGATGACAGCGCCACGCACGCGCGTGTGTTCACGCCGAACGACGCAACGGACGCGAGCGGCCGCTTTGCGCTCACGCTTGCGGGCGGCACGTATGACGTCGGCTTCACGCCGCCCGTCGGCGTGGAGGCCGCGGGCGTGCTGCTCCGTACCGTCTCCGTGACGGCGGACGCGACGCTGCCGCCGGTGCAGTTCACCCGCGGAAGTCGCGTGGCATTCGTCGTGCACTCGCCGTTCGGCGTCGCGCTCGCGGGTGCGCACATCAACGTGATCGACGACGCGAGCGGCGCGACGTTTCCGACGATCGACGCGGCCACGGGCACCGACGGCGCCTCCGCGTTGCGCGTTCCGCCCGGACGGTATCGCTTCGTCGTCGTTCCGCCGGCGAATGCGGGGCTCGACACGTTGCGCAGCGTCGCGATCGACGTCGGCACGGATACGACGATCGCGCTCGACTACCCGCGCGGCGCCGCGGTCACGGTGCACGTCGCGTTGCACGTGGCGGGCGCGCCGCACGGCGGGACGATCGCCGTGTGGACCGCGCCGCGCTCCGGCGTGCCCCTCGTCACGACCACCGCGGATGCGGCCGGCCGCACCAGCGTCGCGCTCTCCCCCGGCTTTTACGACTTTGCAATCGCACCGGAGCCCGGCGTGGATCCTGACTCCGTGCTCCTCGAACGCGTGTTCGTTGCGGCCGACACGACGCTTGACGTCGTGTTCACGCCCGACGCCGCATCGGATGTGATGAGCGTCGCGGTGACATCGCGCAATCCGTCGCGCGGGCGCGCCTTCTTGCGTCTCGTGCTGCCTCCAGCGGAAGCGGCCGACATCTTCATCGTCGATGCCGGCGGGCGCGTGATCCGTCGCGACTCCTTCGCCCCGCGCCCGGCCGGCGCCAACGTGACGACGTGGACGTGGGACGGCCTGCGGGACGACGCACAGCTCGCGTCCGGAGGCGGGTACTACGCGGTGCTCGTGAGCGCGCACGCGCGGGCGAGCGCGCGCCTCGTGCGGCTGCCCTAAGCGCACGGGCCCGAGGCGAACGACGCAATCGCCTAGGGCTCGTCGTCCGTACGCAGGCGGCGCTAGTACATCACCGAAACGACGCGCGCAGCCGACTGCCCGCCGAGCGTCGCGCGAATCAGGCACACACCCGGTGCGAGCGTCC